>NZ_SCMW01000090.1:0-7337 GCF_005502845.1 Brevibacterium sp. 2SA
GTGGTTCGATCTTCTCCCACTGCTCATCAGTGAAGACTCGGTGTCGTTGCTGTGTAGTCACGTCTCCACCGTGCCAGTCCTGGAATGGTCAATAAAGGAGACACGCCCTAGTCCTGAAGACTAACGTCAGCCTTGCCAGCACCCCGGCTTAATGGCGTAGAAGGCGGTATTCTCTCTAGTGGCCGCCGCCGAGGCCGCCGGTGAGTCGAGCGTGGAACGCAGTCGTGTAGTCGTTCATGCCCACAAACTCGACAGCCTTACCGTGGTGTGCGTATTTCGTCTCGATCGTATCGAGTGCGGCGACAGTTGACGCGTCCCAAATGTGAGATTTCGTGAGATCGATGATCACCCGATCCGGATCGGCAGCATATTCAAACAGTGTGGTCAGGTCATTGCTGGAGGCAAAAAGTAGCTGTCCTTCGACTGTATAGTGAGCGACCTGCAGCCCGTCCTGTTCCTGGATCTCCCGGCGAACGTCGATGAGGTGGGCAACGCGACGGACGAACATCACCGAGGCCACGAACACACCGACAACGACGCCGATGGCGAGGTTGTGAGTCGCGACGACCACAGCGACGGTGATGACCATGACAGCGGTTTCGCTTTTGGGCATTCTCTTGAGGGTGGAGAGCTTGATCGAGTGCCAGTCGAAGGTTCCGACCGAGACCATGATCATCACAGCAACCAGCGCGGCCATCGGGATGATCGCCACGACGTCGCCAAAGGCGACGATGAGGATCAGCAAGAACATTCCTGCCAGGAATGTTGATATGCGGGTACGGGCACCGGAGGCTTTGACGTTGATCATGGTCTGCCCGATCATGGCGCAGCCACCCATGCCGCCGAAGAATCCCGAGAGAATGTTCGCCACTCCCTGGCCCCAACCTTCACGAGTCTTGTTTGAGTGCGAGTCGGTGACATCGTCGACAAGCTTGGCCGTCATCAGGGACTCCATGAGTCCAACGAGGGCCATCGCCAGAGAGTAAGGGGCGATGATTGTCAGCGTCTCCCATGTCAGTGGAACGTTCGGGACGAACAGTTCGGGCAGGCTCCGTGGGAGTTCGCCTTGGTCGCCGACAGCGGGGATATTGATTGCGAAGACTATGACTGCGACAGTGACGATGATGATCGAGACCAGCGGAGCCGGGACGACTTTGGTGATCTTTGGCATGAAGATCATGATGACTAAGCCGACTGCGACGAGCGGGTAAACCATCCAGGGCACACCGATGAGCTGCGGGAGCTGAGCTGTGAAGATGAGGATCGCTAGAGCGTTGACGAAGCCAACCATGACACTGCGCGGGATGAACCGCATGAGTTTCGCCGCGCCGAAGACAGCGAGCACGATCTGTAGCACCCCGGCGAGCAGCACGGTGGCGATGAAGTAATCCAATCCGTATTCACGGGCCACGGGTGCGATGACGAGCGCGATCGCACCGGTGGCGGCGGTGATCATCGCGGGGCGTCCGCCGACGAAGGCGATAGTGACGGCCATAATGAACGAGGAGAACAGGCCGACCTTTGGATCGACGCCGGCGATGATTGAAAACGAGATCGCCTCCGGAATCAGTGCCAGCGCGACGACTAGTCCCGCGAGGACTTCCCGAGTGAGGATGCGTGGGGTCTTCAGTGCGGTTATCACTGAGGGGTCGGGGTGGTATCGACTTCGGTCGTCGGCGGTCGTACTTGCAGTCGTCATTTAATGAGTCTCCAAGGTTAGGAGTGGGTCGAGTGTGACACCATCGAAGATTGAGCGCGCATTTCTGCGCGAGTCCGGCGGGCCCCTTTCTGGGGCCTGGAAACCAGGAGGCCACCGCACAATTGTGTGGGCACTAAAATTGACTCTAACGTAACGTAAGAGTTGATGCGAATTGAGGAGGGTCTGCCGCCATGCCTGAGGCAGGGATGATGCACATTGGAGAATTGGCTGAGCGCACAGGGTTGTCTTTGCGAACAATTCGCCACTATGACCAGATCGGCCTGTTGACCCCGTCCGGACGGTCGGAAGGTGGTTTCCGCCTCTATACCGAGGACGATCATGACCAGCTCATGCTCATCCGCCGAATGAAGCCGCTGGGGTATTCGCTGGAGCAGATGGGGAATCTTTTGAGGGCACTGGAGAGTGTTCGCAGTGGTGATTCTTCAAGCGCCGATGGAGAAGATGCGATGACGCAATTTCTCGACGCCGCGAACGAACGACGGGAAAAGCTCGCTCAGCAACTTGCTGCAGCGGATGAGTTCATCGATCAGCTTCGCTCGAGGATTATTCCGTAATCGAAGCAAAGCTGTGCGATGTAGAGATGACCAGCGAGCAGGAGGCCGTCAGCGACGATTGCTACGAGGATCTCCAACGGCAAGGAGACACTATCAAGTCTCATTTGCTAGCGATGTGGGCTCCTACGTCAGCAGTGCGAGGACAACTCCACCAGCAGCCCCAACAACGACAACCATCCATGGCGGAAGCTTCCAGGCGATGAGTAGCACGAAGCAGACGAGACCAAGAGCAAATGGGCCCTGCCCGGTCACTGCCGTAGAGAACACCGGCTGATAGAGAGCGGCCGCGAGAATCCCAACCACCGCAGCATTTGCCCCACTCATCACGGCCTGGGACCACGCCCGCTGACGCAGAACATTCCAGAACGGCAGCACACCAACCAGCAGCAAAAACCCCGGTAGAAACACGGCCGCAAGAGCAACACCCGCACCGAGGACACCACCAGGGCCAACATCTGAGATCGCCCCCAGGTACGCCGCGAAGGTAAACAATGGACCGGGAACGGCCTGTGCGACACCATATCCGGCGAGGAACTGCTGGTCACTGACCCACCCTGTGTCGACGACACCGGCCTGGAGCAGTGGCAACACGACATGTCCTCCACCGAAGACCAACGCGCCGGCTCGGTAGAACGCATCGAAGACCGCCAGGCTCGACGATCCCGTCGCAGCCACGACTAGGGGCAGGCCAAAAAGTAGCGTCATGAATATTACTAAGCTGGTGATTCCTACGCGGCGTTTGACTGGGAAGTGCAACACACCCCCAGTCGCTCCACTGCTCTTACGACACAGCAGATAACCGGCAATAGCGCCGAGTGCGATGGCAGTGATTTGCCCGAATGCCCCGGGGATGAGCAGGGCTGCGGCCGCGGCAACTGCAGCGATCGATGCGCGTTGTTTGTCCGGAGTGAGGTTTCTGGCCATGCCGAGGACAGCTTGGGCGACGATAGCGACGGCGACGATCTTGAGGCCGTTGAGTAGACCTTCGCCCACGGGCCCGGTAAACAGGGCCGCACCATAGGCGAATACCACCATGATCACAGCAGATGGAACAGTGAAAGCGAGGAAAGCCGCCAATGCCCCCAGGGCCCCGGCGCGGTGCATGCCGATTGCGAATCCCACCTGGCTGGAGGCCGGGCCGGGAAGGAACTGGCACAGGGTGACCAGATCGGCATATTCCTGTTCGTCTAACCATTTTCGCCGCTCGACAGCTTCAGTGCGGAAATAGCCCAAGTGTGCGATTGGTCCGCCGAAGGATGTGAGACCAAGGCGAAGGAAGATGCGGAACACTTCCCAGGCAGAGCCCTGTCCTTTCAAGTGGGTGGGGGTGGTGTCAGTCATTTCCAGGCTCCTTCCGGATGAAGATTTGAACGCGTTCTTGTGCCAGAGCCAGTCCTTCGCGACCTTTTGCTGTGGCTGAGTAGAATTTGCGGACAGTGCGGCCATCGCGCTCGGATCGGACGGTGAGGTAGCCGTTATCGACCATGCGATGGAGCATCGGATACAGGGTGCCAGGCGAGAGTCGATAGCCGTGGGTCGCTAGTTCGTCGATCATCCACGTGCCGTAGATCTCTTCTTGGGCTGCATGATGAAGGACGTGCATCTGTACGAGTCCGGACAGTAAGTCACGGTGTTCGAGTTGCGCAGACTCGGGTTCAACAGGTTCCATTTCAGTATCTTAGAACGATAACGAAGACAGATAGTGAAGTTCGAGTGAACGCAGACTCGGACCGAGAGTTCAAAGCCTCTCTGTCACCGGAGTGTTGTGTCCTTACTGCATAGCAGTGTGGGCAGTGATGGTCCCCGTCTTTTGGGCTCCTCTACCCGGAACCTGTCGTCATTGAGCATGAGGCGACAGCGAATCACTCGACTAAACGAATGCCGAGGCGAGATGCTGCCTGGTTAGTTCGTGCGCATCTTCGCGCTAATCGGCATTCGGTTCGAGGCGCGGTCGTCTCTCATGAGCTACTCAATGCGATGAGTCGTTACCGCCCCCGTAGTCTCGGCGACTACGTTCTGCCCGGGAGGAGACTTGGCCAGTAGATCCTTCTCGCATTTAGTCGCCTTTTCAGGCTCTACAACTACCGCCATGCGTCACTGAAACTCACAGCCACGAACATGTCGGGCCAGGTGTCCCAGTTCCTTGGTAGTGGGACACCGAAGACGAGCAACCTCATCGATCGGGCCAGAACCTGATTTTCCATCCCATAAGTAAGGCCCAGAACAACGTCCCATACATTCCGTACAGACACGAAGATTGGTACGCTGGGCGCATGGAATTGGGGTACGCGCGGGTTTCGACGGTCAAACAAGACTTGGATCGACAGATCGATGCTCTGACCCAGACCGGAATCGCGGCCGAACGGATCTATGTGGACAAAAAGTCCGGGTCCACGGTCGACCGCCCCGGGCTGCGTGCAGTCATGGAATATGCCCGCGACGGTGACGTCATCGTCGTCCACACTCTCGATCGGCTTGGGCGAACGGTGCGCGATACTCTGAACCTGATTCATGACCTCTCCGAACGCAACATCGGTGTGCGCAACCTCGCCGACCCGATCAGAGTGGACTCGTCGAACCCGGATGATCCGATGGCGCAGCTATCGGTCGTGCTACTGGCGTTGTTCGGACAGATGGAACGCACATACACCCTGGAGCGTGCCGCCCACGCTCGAGCGGTAGCGACCGCGAAGGGCCGACGCATCGGACGGCCATCAGTGGTGGATCCGGACAAACTGGCCTACGCCGAGCACCTGCGCACGACCGGACACACTATCGCCGAGATCGTGGCCAAAACCGGGATTACCCGTACCAGCCTGTATCGGCACCTGCCACCGCGTCCTCCCGAAGCGGTGACAGTCGCGCCGGAGACTGCCGCCGATCCCGGTCCCGAGACCTAATCCTGGACCGGTGATCGTCATGGCGCAGAGGACCCCAGAGGAGAGGCTGGCTCTGCTGCGCCAGCACGATGACGGTGTCCCTTGGACACGGATCGCGGCCGAATCAGGAGTACCGGTGCGAACGTTGTCACGCTGGGCCGCGAAGTATGGTGCTTTCCCGACGTCCAATGGCCTGCAGCGCCTCCGGCGAGCTGACAACGGCACGAGGCGAATACTGCCCGAGATTGTGGAGATGATCGAAGCTCTGGCGCTTCGTTGCCCCGAGCCCTCAGTCGCGTTTGTTCATCGCCGAGTCAGCGGCATAGCTGCCGATCGGGGACTGCCCGCGCCAAGCTACTCCAGCGTCCGGGGGATCCTTGGTGCCATCGACCCGGGCCTGCGCACACTCGCCCAGCACGGCGATGCCGCCTACCGGGACCAGTTCGAATTGGTTTTCCGCCGCACCACATTGAACCCGAACGAACAGTGGCAAGCCGACCACACGCTCTTAGACGTTGCAGTACTCGACCAAGCTGGCGTGCCGGTTCGGCCGTGGTTGACGGTGCTGCTGGATGACTACTCCCGCGCAGTCGCCGGCTACACCCTTTTCCTGGGTGCCCCATCAGCCGAACAGACAGCTCTGGCACTACACCAAGCGGTCAATCAGAAGACGAATCCTGCCTGGCCGGTCTGCGGCCTGCCAGATGTGCTCTATTCCGATCACGGCTCGGACTTCACCTCCGTCCGCCTCGAACGGGTTTGCCTGGACACGCAGATACAGCTCATCCACTCACGCATCGGCGTTCCGCAGGGGCGAGGGAAGATCGAGCGGTTCTATGGCTCCATCACCACCGAGCTCTTGCCGCACCTACCCGGGTATATCCCGCACGGAACGAACGGAGAACCTCTCACGGACCCGGCGCTCAGTCTTGAGCAACTCGACGCGATCCTGGAAAGATTCATTGTCACCGAATACAACCAGCGCCCACACTCCGAAACCCACCAAGCCCCCGTCCACCGCTGGGCAGCTTCCGGCTTCATACCGCGAGCCCCAGTACGGCCGGAGGATTTGGACCTACTTCTGCTGACTGCGGCGACTACAAGGAAGGTCCAACGCGACGGGATTCAGTTCTCCTCCACCCGGTATGTGTCCCCGGTGCTGGCCGCCTACGTCGGTGAACAGGTAACTATCCGGTTCGACCCGCGCGATGTCGGCGAGATCCGCGTCTATTTCAATGATGATTACCTCTGCCGCGCGATCGCTCCCGAGCTCGCCGCCGAGTCCGTCTCGCTGCGAGAGCTGCAGGCTGCCCGGTCGCAACGTCGCCGTGACCTCAAGCGACAGCTGCGCCACCGCCGCAGCCTCGCCGACGCGCTGCCGATTGACAACCGTTACGTCCCGCCTGAACCAACCGAAGCGGAACCGGTCGGCGGCGACGAAGTCCCACCACGACACGGATTGCGACTCTATGCCACCGACTGACCCGAAACACAGTCTCCTCAGCAAGGACGATGACGGAAGCCGATTCCTTTTCGGCGATTTCGGGGAGATCAACTCCAGCGCCCCGCCACGGCCCGATTTGCCACCGTTCCAGACGACTCATGAGCATCGCCGCTTCGCCGAGTTCGCTGACGCGGTGCGCACTCATCGCTATATTGGCCTGTGCTGGGGGCCACCGGGGGTCGGCAAGACACTCTCCGCCCGGCACTATTCCGGAGTCGATGACTGGGAACAATGGGAATCCTTTTTCTCCGACACCCTCGGCCCTGTGCCGGAACGTGTTCTCGAGGCCCGCACTGCGTTTTTCACTCCCACGGTCGTGGCCACCCCGAAACAAATAGACCAGGGCCTGCCACGAGCATGTCAACGCATCTCCTACGCCGTCGATTTCGCCGAGCACGGCATCGTCGACCCCTACGTCCATACCGAGTCCCGTTCCAGCGGACGCACCGAGCTGCTCATCATTGACGAAGCCGACCGTCTTAAGGCCACCGGCTTTGAGCAAGTCCGTGACTACTTCGACCATCACCATATGGGCGTCATCCTCATTGGTATGCCGGGCATCGAGAAACTGGGGTGTGACACTTCTCGTAGACAGTCGTTACCAGGAAGGCACGACAGGGAATCATGTCTACGAATCGCAGGACGTTCACGCCGGAGTTCAAAGCCGACGCGGTCCAGTT
>NZ_SCMW01000091.1:0-6542 GCF_005502845.1 Brevibacterium sp. 2SA
TCTCCTCGTAGTCGTCGTCCTGGCGCGGCTGCTCCTCGAGCTGGCGCTTCGCCTCCTCATCGCCGAGGTGGGCCCGAGCGCGCTTCGTCAGCTCCTGCTTGCGTTTGCGGATGATCTCCTCTTTGCCGGTCATCTGCGCGACCGCGCCGAAGAACATCGGGCCGAGGATGAAGATCGGCCAGAAGAAGATGAGGCCCCCGGAGAAGAGACTCGTTGCTCCCCAGATGAGGAGCATGAAACCGGCAGGACCGGCCATGAGACCGATGAGGGCGCGTTTGACCCGGTCGCGGTAGTACTTCTCCGCGGCTTCCTGGATCTGCTCGGGCGTGATCGGGATCCGATCATTGCTGAGCTGGGCGAGCGCGCGGGCGCGGCTCGCCTCGTCGAGGTGGTCGGGATCGACGGGTTCGGCCTCGGCGATGACGAGATCGTCGATGAGCGCCGGGATCTCTCCGAGGGTCTTCACCCGTGCGGCCGTCTCGGTGCGCTCATCGAACTCCGTGGCATCGATCTGGCCGAGCGCATACGCTTCGGAGAGCACGTCGGTGACCACGGCTCGATCGGCATCGGAGGCTCTGACCTGCCCGTAATCGCGCGGGTCGGCGCTGAAGCGGGACCAGAGTGGACGACTTTCCATCTGTCTACTGTAACCCCGCTCCCGCGGCCTCAAACCTGGGACGTCGCGGCGAATGCGGCGAGAGAATCTGGTCCGCCACGACGGCTGTCCGGTCGCGGGGACCAGTCCGACTCACGGTGCGGACAGCCCCGGTGAGCGGGGACGAAACCACTACACTTGCTCAGGTGGAACCTGTGGTCGTGCTCATCCTCGCAGCCGTCTTCATCGGGGCACTCGCACAGCGCATCACCGGAATGGGCTTCGGTCTGGTCTCCGGGCCGTTCCTCGTCCTCCTCCTCGATCCCGTCTCCGGGGTCCTCCTCGTCAACCTCTGCGGCATCGTCGCGGCCGCCACCGTCTTCGCGCGGACATGGCGCGAGGTCGAATGGCCGGTGTTCTGGAAGCTCGCCGTCGGCACGGTCGTCGGGACGGTGCCCGGGGCGCTGCTGACGACGGCCCTGCCGACAGCGTCGCTGCAGGTGCTCATCGGCGTTCTCATCATCGCCTCGCTCGCCGTCTCCCTGCTCATCGGTCGGGTCGGAATGACGATGCCGGCGAACTTCGGCACGCAGTTCTCGGCCGGCTTCGTCTCCGGCACGATGTCAGCAGCGGCGGGCGCCGGCGGTCCCGCGGTGAGCGCGTACGCGGTGCTCACCCGCTGGGACCATCGGCCGTTCGCGGCGACCCTGCAGCCGTTCCTCGTCGTCGGCACCGCCTCGGCGATCATCGCGAAGGTCATCGTCGACGGCGGGGTGTGGCCGCAGCTCGACCCGGCCATCTGGATCGGGATCGGCGTCGTCCTCGTCACCGGCCTCCTCGGCGGGGATCTGCTTGCGCAGAAGGTCGCGCCGACAGCGGCGCGGATCGCGATGATCGTTCTCGCCTTCGGCGGGGGAGCGGCGACGCTCGCCAAGGGCCTCGGCCTCTTCGGCTGACGACGCTGCACGCCCCGTTGTGCGGGCCGGACAAGCGGAGGCGGCATGCGGGGTTGGCTCAGTCGCTTGCCAGTTTCGTCGGGCATACTGGACAGTGATCCGTCCATCTGGGAGGCATTGATCGTGGGAACAGTATTCCTGCTCATACTCATCGTTCTCGGCACCATCTTCTTCGTCGGTTACCGCAAGGAGAAGAAGCGCAAGCAAGAGCTTCACGCCGCGGAACTCGAACTCGTGAAGAAGGCAGCGGAAGAGGACGTCACCGAGTTCGGTGAGGAAGTCGCCGAACTCGACATCATCACGTCCGGAGTCGAACTCGACACCGGTGGCCAGCAGGACTACAAGCAGGCACTCGACTCCTACGACGTCGCGAAGGAGACGCTCGACAAGGTCGACGAGCCCACCGACATCCGCCACGTCACCGAGGCGCTCGAAGACGGTCGCTACGCCGCGAAGTGCGTGCGCGCCCGCGTCGAGGGCAAGCCCCTTCCGGTGCGCCGCCCGCCGTGCTTCTTCAATCCGCAGCACGGTCCCTCGGTCGAGGACATCGACTGGGCTCCCGCCGGCGGTCAGCTCCGGCCCGTTCCCGTGTGCGCCGCCGACGCCGAACGCGTCGCCGTGGGCGCCGAACCCGCCGTGCGCAAGGTCGTCACCGGTGACGGTCAGACCCGTCGGGCCTACTGGGAAGCAGGACCGGCCTACGCCGAATACAACCGCGGCTACTTCAACTCGTACGCCGGGTCCGGTCTTCTCCCCGGCGTCCTCATGGGCGCCATGCTCTTCGGCGGCATGGGCGGCGGCTGGGACGGCTCGTACGCCGACGGCTACCAGGACGGCATGGGCGCCGACGGCGGCGGAGGCGACATGGGCGGCGGAGACGGCGGAGGCTTCTTCGACGGCGGTGGCGACGGCGGCGGCCTCGACTTCGGAGGCTTCGACTTCTGATGGACGTCGTGACCATCCGCGACGAGACGATCAGACTCGGTCAGCTCCTCAAGCTCCACGGCGTCGCCGAACACGGCGCGATGGCGAAGGATCTCATCGCCGCCGGTGACGTCCGGGTCAACGGCAAGGTCGAGACCCGTCGCGGGGCGACGATCCGCCCCGGCGACCGCGTCGAAGCCCTCGGTGAGGCCTTCGAGGTCGAGTCCGAAGGCACCGGCGAGGCGTAGACAGCGCCGACAGACAGCGGTCGCCGATGATGAACCGGGCCACGGGTACGGGAATCGATCTCGACTTCCCGTTCCGTGGCCGCTGGCTCGTCCAGAACAGCCCAGCCGATCGCCTGCCCAGTCACGGAACCACTCTGTTCGCGACGGCGCAGGCGATCGATTTCGTTCCCGTCGATGACGCGGGAAGGTCAGCGCCCTTCACCCTGACCTCACTGCTGGCCCCGGAACCGCCGCAGCGCTTTCCCGGCTTCGGCCGCGCGCTGCTCTCTCCCGCGAACGGCACGATCATCGCCGTCGATGACGACCACCCCGACCATCCTGCCCACCGTGGACTGCCTTCGCTGAGCTATATGGCCGTCCAACCTCGGCGCCTGCGCCGCGGATGGCCTGCGCTCGCCGGCAACCACATCGCCATCGACATCGGCGGGATTGTCGTCGTCCTCTGCCACGTGCGACGGCACAGCACCGAGGTCGTCGTCGGGCAGTCCGTCCGCCTCGGCGAGGTGGTGACGGAGACGGGAAACTCGGGCAACAGCACCGAACCCCACCTCCACATCCAGGCCATGGATCGGCTCGACCCTGAGCGCGCCGAGGCGGTGCCGCTGAGCTTCCGCGGCCGACTGCCGCGCAACGGCGAGATCATCGAAGCGTGAACGCAGCAGGGACGCGACCGGCTGTCGAAGGCGGTGCCGCGCTCGGCTCGATGAGGTGTCAGCTGTCGAGGGCGCGGGGATTCTCCTCCATGCCCGGCGCATCCCAGAGCGGGGACCACCGGGACATGTCGTCCTCGAACGGCAGTTCGCCGGAGAGGATGCCGCGGACCTGGATCTCGAGCGCATTGTCGCGCTGCCGGGGACCGGTCTGGGCGAAAGGGTAGAACGTTCCGCGCTTGTACTGGTAGACGAGGGCAAGGCGGCGCCCGTCCGGGTGCGCGAAGTAGACGGTCGAGCACAAGAGCATCGTGTCGAAGCCCTGATTGACGAGGGCGGAGTTGACGGCGTGGAGGTTCGTCACGAGGTTGACGGCGTCGGCATCCGCGTCGGAGACGACCTGCCACGTGTAGCCGAAGCCGTCATTCGTCTGTCGCACACTCGCGGCCGGGTCCGAGCCGATGAGGGCGACGCTCTCCTGTTCGGCGGAGTCGAACGCCGCGCCCTCGACCTGGCGGAAGACGACGGCACCGACACCGGTCGGGACGAATCCCGTCGCCGCCTGCAGGGTGAGCGCGGCCGGTGGGAGCGCGAAGAGGTCGTCGAGGTTGGCCCGTTTGGGTTTGGAGCGCCCCAGGATGGCGTCGAAGAAGCCCATGAAACTCCTCATCGGTGTCGTATCGTCAGTGGTCGGTCAGGCGGGGTCGTCTGCCCGCCTGCGGTGCTGCCGTGCTGCAGGTCAGGCGGGGTGCTGGCTCACTCCGGCTTCGACAGCTGCGCGGAGATCTTGGCGAGCTGAGCGAGCCGCTTGTCGAGCGAGGGATGGGTGGAGAAGAGCTCACCGAAGCCCGAGCCGCCGTGCGCGGCGGGGATGAGGGCGAGATGGTTCGCCGAGGCAGTGGCGCGGAGGTCCTTCTCCGGGATCTTGTTCATGTCGCCGCTCAGCTTCGTCAGCGCCGAGGCGAGCACCGACGGGCGGCCGGTGAGCAGCGCGGCCGCGCGGTCGGCTGCGAGCTCGCGGTAGCGGGAGAGGCTGCGGATGAGAAGGAACGAGAGTCCGTAGACCACGGCTCCGACGAGGATGAAGAGGAGCTGGATCGGGATGCCGCCGTTGTTGTCGCGGCGCCCGCCGAGGGTCATGTAGTAGCCGGCGCGCATCATCAGAGCGGCGACGACGCCGGTCACTCCCGCCACCGTCATGACGGTGACGTCACGGTGGGCGACGTGGGAGAGCTCGTGGGCGAGGACGACCTCGACCTCCTCGCGATCGAGGTTCTCGAGCAGACCGCGGGTCACACAGACCACGGACCGCTTCGGGGAGCGACCGGTGGCGAACGCGTTCGGCGTCGCCGAGTTCGACACAGCCACCCGCGGCTTCGTCGAGTCGGAGAGCTGAGTGAGGCGGTCGACCATCGTGTGGAGTTCGGGGGCCTCCTCGGGGGTGACCTCCCGTGCCCCCATCGCCTTCATCGCGATGGAGTCGGAGAAGTACCACTGGAAGAAGAACGCCCCGACGCTGACGACCACTGCGATGATGACTCCGGTCGTGCTGCCGCCGAGCATCCACCAGATGGCGAGGATGAGCACGACGTAGATGAGGCCGTTGAGGAAGATCGTCCACCCCATGCGCATCGTGAGCCCGCTGTCCTTGACGAAACGGTTGGACATCCTCATTCCTCTCTGGTGTTGCAGGTCCGGCCCACTGCCTGGTGAGCAGGCAATGGGCCGGAGGTGTCATCGTCGAACCGGTGCACCGGCGTTCATCGGAGCCGTGAAGTGCGGCAGGGCGCCGATCCTGCTCACGCGGGGTCGGGGATGAACCCTTCGCCCGTGAGCAGCTCGGCGATCTCAGTCAGGGTCGCGTCGACGAAGGGCACGACGACATCGCTGGATCCGAGGTAGTCATCGGAGACGGGCGTGCCGTGGCTGATGACGTAGTCGTGGAGCGCATTGAGCGCGGACTTCGCCTCCTCCTCGTCACCGGATTCGACGGCGCGCTCGACCTGGTTGTCGTACTTCTGCAGAAGCTCCTGGTCGACGTTCGCGACGTCGTACTGGCCCTCGCCCATGATGCGGATGATCATCACTGACCCTCGCCTTCGAGCGATTTCTGGTTGTTCTTCTCCTGGCCGGCGGGCAGCGATTCGCGCATCCGGGCGAGCTCCATCTCGACGTCGTTCTCACTCGAGAGGGCATCGAGCTGCGCGCTGATGTCGTCCTTCGACGAGCCGGTGACGTCTTCGAGGGCGCCGGAGGCGATGAGTTCGTCGACAGCGCCGGCCCGCGCCTGCAGAGCAGCGGTCTTGTCCTCGGCGCGCTGGACGGCGAGTCCGACGTCGCCGAGCTCTTCGGAGATGCCCGAGAACGCCTCACCGATCTTCGACTGCGCTTCGGCGGCGTTGTAGGTGGCCTTGATGGTCTCCTTGCGCGTACGGAAGGCGTCGACCTTCGCCTGCAGCCGCTGCGAGGCCAGCGTGAGCTTCTGCTCCTCGCCCTGGAGGCCCTCGTGCTGGGTCTGCAGGTCGGTGATCTGCTGCGAGAGACCGGACTTGCGGGTGAGGGCTTCGCGGGCGAGGTCCTCACGGCCGATCTCCATGGCCTTCTGGGCCTGCCCGGAGAGCTTGTTCTGCTGCTGTTCGAGCTGATTGATCTGCAGTTCAAGGCGCTTGCGGCTGGTGGCGACGTCCGCGACGCCGCGACGCACCTTCTGCAGCAGTTCGAGCTGCTTCTGGTACGAGTAGTCGAGGGTTTCGTTGGGGTTCTCGGCCTTGTCGAGGGCCTTGTTCGCCTTCGCTCCGAAGATCGTCGCGATTCGTTGGAAGATGCTCACCGTTGTCGACTCCTGCTCTGGTCCTGGTCCGACGAGTGCGGTCGGAAACCTCCGGGTGCGGAGTGTCCCGGCCTCGATCGCCGTGAACTATCCCCTTCAGCCTACTCAAAAAGGCTGATAGTTTCCCAGATGTCGACGAGGGAGAACTACAGATGGCTCAGCGTGTCGCGCACGCGCGGACGGCCCGGAATCACCCCCTGATCCGTCTTGGCAGGTTCGCGCTCGGATGGGGTGTGACACTTCTCGTAGACAGTCGTTACCAGGAAGGCACGACAGGGAATCATGTCTACGAATCGCAGGACGTTCACGCCGGAGTTCAAAGCCGACGCGGTCCAGTTG
>NZ_SCMW01000092.1:0-6054 GCF_005502845.1 Brevibacterium sp. 2SA
GTCGGAGGCGAGCGCTCATGAGTGTCCCGACCGTCGACCTCGTCATCATCGGCGCAGGTCCCGCCGGCCTCGCCGGCACCGCGGTGGCTGCGGACGTCCATCCCGTCGGCGAGCGTGACCAGGCACGCGCGCTGCCCGGTCTGCCCGTCGATCTCGACGAGGCAGTCGAAGCACACTCCGATCCCGCAGAACAGCCCGCGCTGCCGGCCGGTGCGGGTCGTCCGCCAGCTCGTGCGACCGGAGGCGAGGAGCGCGGCGGCAACACTCGCTCCGGCCGGGGCGGTGAGCGGCGCGTCGTCGAAGCGCGCGGTGACGGTCTCGCTCATGCTGTTTCCTCCTGGGGGATCGTGGTCGCGGCGGCCGGCGCTGGCTCAGTCGCCGGTGGCCCCGCTGCGAAGCGCTCCGGGGCGAACGGTGTGAGGTCGAGGTCCGCCTCGGCGCCGGTCATCGCCTGGGCGAGCAGTTTGCCCGTGCCCACCGACAGCCCGATGCCCGCGCCTTCGTGACCGCACGCGTGCCAGAGCCCCGGCGCCCGGGGATCGGGGCCGATGACGGGCAGATGGTCGGGGCTGTACGGACGGAAGCCGTGGTAGTGGCGCAGGATGCGGGTGGTCGCGAGGAACGGGAAGAGCGCGGCGGCGTTGCGGGCGATGAGGCCGAGCGCCGCCGTGCTCACGGTCGTATCGAAGCCGACGCGCTCCCGGCTCGAGCCGATGAGGATCGTGCCGGCCGGGGTGCCCTCGACGACGGGGCTCGCCTGGAGGCCGTCGCTCGAGGAGCCGACGTTGTCGATGTACTCGGCGGCGTAGACCTTGTGGCCGATCATCGGCGGCAGCGGTTCGGTGACCATGACGAAGCCGCGACGCGGCAGGACGGGCACGTCGACGTGGGCGAGGGCGGCCACCTCGGGGGCCCAGGTGCCGGCGGCGTTGACGATGTGGGCGGCGGCGAAGTCCCCGGCCGGGGTGCGGACTCCGGTGATCCGGTCGCCGGTGCGGACCACCTCGGTGACGGGGGCGCCAGTGACGACGGTGGCCCCGCGGTCGACGGCGAGGGCGAGGAGATGCCCGGCGGCGAGCATCGGCTGGACCTGGGAGTCCTCGGGATAGTATGCGGCCCCGAGTGCGGCCGGAGTGATGTGGGGTTCGCGCTCGCGCAGCTGGTCGGGGTCGAGGGCGATCGCGTTGATGCCGAAGGATCGCTGGGCGCGGGTGACCCTGTTCAGCGAGGCGACACTGGACTCCCGGGAGGCGACGATGATCCCGCCCTTGGCTTCGAACTCCCAGCGGGCGGCGAATTCGGCGAGTTCGCCCGTCCACAGCCCCAGCGAGTACTGGGTGAGGGCGAGTTCGGGGCCGAGCTCCTTGTCGGAGACGAGGAGGTTGCCCTCGCAGCGCGACGACGTTCCCGAGGCGGGCAGGTCGCGGTCGATGACGGTGACGCTCAGGCCCGCTGCTGTCGCGAAGTAGGCGACCGCGCAGCCGACGATGCCGGCGCCGATGACGATGACGTCGGTGGTCCGCGCCGAGGTGGTCCGCGCCGCGCTCATGTGCCCTCACCCGTCATGTCGCCCCCGAACCGCCCGCCGCGGCCGACCCGTGCGTTTCAGCCGACTCGGGGGACCCCGTCGCGCCGGCCGCCTCTGAATCGGCCGCCTCCGAACCGGCCGGCTCGGTGGTTCCGGTCGCCCAGATCGCGCGGGCATGGCCGATGTGGGCGCGCAGGAGCGCCTCGGCACCGGCACCGTCCCGGTCGCGCAGCAGCCGGATGAGCTCATGGTGCTCCTGGGCGGAGTCGACGAGCTTGCCCTCCCTGGCCAGCCCCGCGATGCCGTAGAGGCGGGTGCGCTGGCGCAGCGAGGTCGCGAGCTCCGTGAGCTGCGGGTTGTCGGCGAAGGCGAGCACCTGGGCGTGGAACTCCCGGTCGTTGGCGAGGTAGGCGGTGAGGTCCTCCTCGGCGGCACCGCGGGTGCACGCATCGGCGATGCGCATGAGCTCGGGGAAGGCCTCCTCGGTGATGTTCGCGGCCACCGCGTGCATGACCGGGGGCTCGACGAGGAGGCGGATCTGGGCGAGGTCGTCGAGGTCCTTCTCCGTCATCGTCGTGACACGGAATCCCTTGTTCTTCACGGTCTCGACGAGACCCTCGCGCGAGAGGTCCATCATCGCCTCGCGGACCGGGGTCGCCGAGACCCCGAGCTGTTCGCCGAGGACCGGTGCGGAGACAAGCTGCCCTTCAGCGAGCTCACCGGTGATGATGGCTGTCCGCAGGCTGTTGAGCACGGACTGGCGCAGGTTCTGGGACGGTCGAGGCGGGGGAGGGAGGCCATGGGGGATTCCTTTCGTGGGCTGCCTATGAGGATACTCATAGCAGGAATCCCGCCGGGAAGGGATCGCTCGGATCAAGAAAGTACTGTGCCGTGCCCGTCACCCACGCCCGACCCTGGACGGTGGGCACGACGGCGGGCCGGCCCGCGACGGTCGTCTCGGCGACGAGGCGGCCGACGAACCGGGACCCGATGTAGGACTCGTTGACGAAGTCCGTCTCCAGCGTCAGTTCGCCGCGGGCGTGGAGCTGAGCCATCCGCGCGCTCGTGCCCGTCCCGCACGGGGACCGGTCGAACCAGCCGGGATGGATCGCCATCGCATGCCGGGACCGTGCCGCCGTCGACCCGGGAGCCTTGAGGTAGACATGGTGGCAGCCGACGATGTCGGGCCGCTCCGGGTGGACGGGCTCATCCGCGGCGTTGATCGCGTCCATGATCGCCAGGCCCGCGCCGAGGAGGTCGTCCTTGTTGCTCCGATCCTCCCTGAACTCGAGGCCGAGGTCGGCGACGTCGACGATCGCATATAAGTTGCCCCCGAACGCGAGATCGTAGGTCACGGTCCCGAGTCGGGGCACGTCCACCTCGGCGCCGAGGCGGTCGACGAACGCGGGGACGTTCGTGATCGTCACGGAATCGGCATGACCGTCACTGACGGCCACCTCGGCGATGACGAGCCCGGCGGGAGTGTCGAGGCGCACGGTGGTCACGGGTTCGTGCACCTCGACCATGCCGGTCTCGACAAGGACGGTGGCGACGCCGATCGTGCCGTGGCCGCACATCGGCAGGCACCCGGAGACCTCGATGAAGAGGACGCCCCAGTCCGCGTCGGGGCGGGTGGGCGGTTGGAGGATCGCCCCGGACATCGACGCGTGCCCGCGGGGTTCGGTCATGAGCAGGGTGCGGACGTGATCGGAGTTCTCGATGAACCACGTCCGGCGCTCGGCCATCGTCGCCCCCGGCAGCTCGCCGACCCCGCCGGTGATGACGCGGGTGGGCATCCCCTCGGTGTGGGAGTCGACGGCGTGATAGACGCGTGACGTGCGCATGGTGTCCTCCTCATTGAGTGACCGGGGCGACCTCGCTGCCGACGGGTCGTCCCGGTCAGAATACTGCCGGGCTCAGACGGCGGCGACGGCGGGCTTCGTCTCGCTCGCATACCCCTTGTCCGCGGCGGCCTCGGTGTCGGCGACGATGCGGTCGACGAGCGGCTGGGACAGGGGCAGGCGCGGGGGCCGGCAGATGCCGCCGCGCAGGCCGAGGACATCCATCGAGAGCTTGATCGCCTGGACGAACTCGGTCTTCGAGTCCCAGCGCAGCAGGGAGTGGAGGTCGCGGTAGATCTCCTGGGCCCGGACGAGGTCGGCGGTGTCACCGGAGGTGCAGAGCTCGAAGAGCTCGATGCAGGCGCCGGGGATCGCGTTCGGGTAGCCCGACACCCAGCCGACGGCGCCGGCGAGCCCGACCTCGAGGACGGTGTCGTCGGTGCCGATGAGGATGTCCATCGTCGGCGCGAGCTCGGCGATCTCGTAGATCCGGCGCGGGTCGCCGGAGAACTCCTTGACCCCGACCATGTTCCCCGCCGCATGGATCTCGGCGATGAGCTCGGGGACGAGGTCGACCTTCGTGTCGATCGGGTTGTTGTAGCCGACGACGGGCAGACCGACCGAGGCGACGGTCGCGTAGTGGTCCTTGACGGTCTCCCAATCGGCTCGGTAGGTGTTCGGGGGCAGCTGCATCACCGAGGTGGCCCCCGCGTTCGCTGCCTGCTCCGCCCAGTGCGCGGACTGCAGTGCCCCGTAGGCGCCGGTGCCGGCCATGACGTGGAATCCGGCGGGCGCGGCCTCGACGGCGGTGGTGATGACCTGGGCGCGTTCGACGTCCGAGAGCGTCTGGTACTCACCGAGCGAGCCGTTGGGGGCCACGCCGTCGCAGCCGTTGGCGGCGAGCCAGGCGACGTGATCGGCGAAGGCGTCGTAGTCGACGGCGTAGTCCTCGGTGAAGGGCAGGGCGGTGGCGACGATGACTCCGTGCCAGGGCTTCTTCTCCGACATGGGCTTCCCTTTCGTTCGGCCCGGATTCCTCCGGGGCTGTGCCACTACTGTGTGACATGTTACTGTGCAATGGTACACAAAAGAGGTCCATGTCACAAAGGAGTCGACAAATGGACGAGCTGCTTGAGCTCATCGGCACCATCAACACAGGAATCTGGAACCCCATGGCCTATATGGCCCTCGGTCTCGGACTGCTCTACACGATCTGGACCGGCGCCGTGCAGATCCGCAGGCTTCCCGATCTCGTGACGATCCTCAAGGAGAGCTCGGGCGGGGAGGACGGAGGGATCTCGAGCTTCCAGGCGCTCGCGCTCACCCTCTCGAGCCGCGTCGGCGTCGGCAACATCGCCGGCGTCGCCACAGCCATCGCCGTCGCCGGACCCGGAGCCCTGTTCTGGATGATCGTCATGGGCATCCTCGGCGGGGCGACGGCGTTCGCGGAGTCGACGCTCGCGCAGGTGTTCAAGCGCAAGGTCGACGGCGAGTACCGCGGCGGCATCCCCTATTACATCGAGAAGGGGCTGGGCCAGAAGTGGCTGGCCGTCATCGCCGCGGTCGCGACGATGATCCTCTACGCGGTGCTCGCGCCCGGGGTGCAGACGTTCAACATCGCCAACAGCGCCAATGTCGCGTTCGGGGCGCCGGAGTGGGTGACCGGACTCATCGTCGCCGCCCTCTTCGGCATCATCGTCATCGGCGGGACGAAGCGGATCACCGCGGTCGCGGACAAGGCGGTGCCGTTCATGGCCGCCGGCTACATCCTGCTCGCGATCGTCGTCATCTGCGTCAACCTCGACCAGGTCCCGGCCGTCCTCGCGCTCGTCTTCTCCTCGGCCTTCGGCGTCAACGAGGTCTTCGGCGGGATCATCGGCGCGGCGATCGCATGGGGTGTGCGCCGTGCCGTGTTCTCCAACGTCGCCGGCGTCGGTGAGGGCACCTACGCCTCGGCGGCGGCGTCCGTGTCCCACCCGGCGAAGCAGGGGATCGTCCAGGCGTTCTCGATCTACGTCGATACGGTCCTCGTGTGCACGGCGACGGGGGTGATGATCCTCATGACCGACAGCTACAACGTCATCACCGAGGCGGGGCGCACGCTCGTCGAACACCTCCCCGGTCTCGAGCCGGGCACCGAGAATACGCAGATCGCCCTCGACTCGGTCTTCCCCGGGTTCGGTCCGGTCTTCGTCGCGCTCGCGCTCTTCCTCTTCGCGTTCACGACGCTCATCGCGTTCAACTACATCGCCACCTCGGCGGCGGCCTACCTCTTCGACGGGAAGCGTCTGGGCGTGGTCAAGCGCCTCATCCAGGGCGTCATGATCGTCATCGCCTTCGTCTCTGCGATCGCCCCGGCCGATCTCATCTGGGGCATCGGCGACATCGGGTACGGCTCGCTGGGCTGGATCAACATGATCTGCCTCGTCTTCCTCGCCCCCCTCGTGGCGAAGGTGCTGCGCGACTACACGGCGCAGAAGAGGATGGGCCTCGACCCCGTCTTCGATCCGACGAAGCTCGGGATCCGCGGGGCGACCGCCTGGACCGGCGACAACCCGCCGGCCGCTGTGCTCGTCGCGCGCCGGCACAACGCAGCGCTGGCCGAGGAGGAGGCGGACACGACTCAGCGGTAGGAGCCGGGCACGCCCCGGCGATGCGGGGCGGGGGCGGAACGCAGCCCCCGCC
>NZ_SCMW01000093.1:0-6017 GCF_005502845.1 Brevibacterium sp. 2SA
CCTCAGCTTGCGGAGAACTGCGTCGCGTAGAGCTCCGCGTAGCGGCCGCCGCGGGCGAGCAGCTCGGAGTGCGAGCCGGACTCGACGATGCGCCCGCCCTCGACGACGAGGATCGTGTCGGCCTGCCGGATCGTCGAGAGCCGGTGGGCGATGACGAGCGCTGTGCGACCCGACATCGCCTGCGTCAGCGCCTGCTGCACGGCCGCCTCGTTGGTCGAATCGAGCGCCGAGGTGGCTTCGTCGAGCACGACGATCTCCGGGGCTGCGAGGAGCATCCGCGCGATCGTCAGGCGCTGGCGCTCACCGCCGGAGAGGCGGTAGCCGCGCTCGCCGACGACCGTGTCGAGGCCGTCGGGCAGGCTCGCGATGACGGTGTGCAGCTGGGCCCGGTCGAGGGCGTCGGCGAGTTCGGCCTCGGTGGCGTCGGGCTTCGCGAGCAGCAGGTTCGAGCGGATCGACTCGTGGAAGACGTGACCGTCCTGGGTGACGACGCCGACGGTGCGGCGCAGCGTCTCGGCGGAGAGGTCGCGGACGTCGACTCCGCCGATCGTGATCGCGCCCTTCGTCACGTCGTAGAGGCGCGGCAGGAGGGAGGCGATCGTCGACTTGCCGGCTCCCGAGGATCCGACGAGCGCGACGGTGTGCCCGGCGGGGATCGTGAAGTCGAGGTCGTGGAGGACCTCCTGACCGCCGCGGGAGTCGAGGACGGAGACGTCCTCGAGGCTCGCGAGACTGACCTCCTGCGCGCTCGGGTACGCGAAGCTGACGTCGTCGAAGCGGATGTCGAGGCCGGTCGTCGGCAGTGCCTTGGGCTCGGTCGGCTGCTTGATGAAGGGCACGAGGTCGAGGATCTCGAAGACCCGCTGGAAGCTGACGACCGCGCTCATGATGTCGAGCCGGGCGTTCGCGAGCATCGTCAGCGGCGTGTAGAGGCGGGTGAGCAGGAGTGCGAGGGTGACGACCTGACCGGCGTTGAGATTGCCGAGGACGGCCTGGGCGCCGCCGATGCCGTAGACGAGAGCGAGGGCGAGGGCGGAGACGAGGGTGAGCGAGGAGACGAACGTCGACTGGAGCATCGCGACCTTGACGCCGATGTCGCGGACCTGACCGGCGCGATCGGCGAACTCGCGGTTCTCCGTGGCGGGGTTGCCGAAGAGCTTGATGAGCGTGGCACCTCCGGCGGAGAACCGCTCGGTCATCCGCGTCGACATGTCCGCACTGTTCTCCGCGGCCTGGAACTGCAGGGCCGCGAGCTTCCCGCTCAGCAGCCTCGTGGGAATGATGAAGAGCGGCAGCAGGAGGATCGACAGAGCGGTGACCTGCCACGAGATCGTCACCATCACTCCGACGGTGAGGATGAGCGAGACGATGTTCGACACGATCCCTGACAGGGTGTTCGAGAACGCCCGCTGCGCGCCGATGACGTCGGTGTTGAGCCGGGAGACGAGCGCGCCGGTGCGCGTGCGGTTGAAGAACGCGATCGGCATCGACTGCACGTGCTCGTAGACGGCCGTGCGCAGGTCGAAGATGAGGCCCTCGCCGATCTGCGAGGACAGATAGCGGTTGGAGATGCTGATCGCGGCGTCGGCGATCGCCAGCGCCCCGATGGCGACGGCGATCCACACGACCGTGGCGACGGGCCCGCCGCCGGTGATCGCGTTGACGACGTCACCGGCGAGGACGGGGTTGAGCACGCCGATGATCGCCGATCCGACGGAGAGGGTGAGGAAGACGGCGAGCTTCTTCTTGTGCCGCTTGGCGAAGCCGACGATCCGCCGGTAGGTGCCCGGCTGGATCTTCGTGTCCGGGGTGCGTTTGTTCTTCACCGACGTGTACATCAGGCGGTGGGCTGACTGCATGCTCATTGCGGCCTCATTTCCTCTTCTCGCCCGTCGGCGTCGCGTGCTCGTGATCGCGCAGCGGCTCGGGCGAAGGCGCATCGCCTCCTCGGAGATCTCAAACTGTGCACCCTGTGCAACTATTTGCGGGGCGATTCTATTTCCGAGATCGGCAGAAGATGCCTCGCCGAGGCGGTCAGAGCTTGCGCAGCTGCACTTTGCGGATCGTGTGGTCGGCGGACTTGTGGAGGACGAGGTCGGCGCGGCCTCGGCTGGGCAGGACGTTCTCCCGCAGATTGGGGAAGTTGATCGAGTCCCAGATCTCGGTCGCCAGCGTCACCGCCTCGTCGTCGCTGAGCTTCGAGTACCGGTGGAAGTAGGAGTCGGGGTCCTGGAATGCGCCGTGCTTGAGCTTGAGGAAGCGGGAGACGTACCACTCGCGGATGTCCCGGGATCGGGCATCGACGTAGACGGTGAAGTCGAAGTAGTCGCTCGTCGACAGGCCCACGGTGCCGTCGGGGCGGGGTCGGGCCGGCTGGAGGACGTTGAGGCCCTCGACGATGAGGACATCGGGGGAGCGGACGACCACCTCGGCGCCGGGAACGATGTCGTACGTGTGATGGGAGTACACGGGCGCGCGGACCTCGGGGGCACCGGACTTCACGGCCGAGAGGAACCGGAGGAGCCGGCGGCGATCGTACGACTCGGGGAAACCCTTGCGTCCGCCGAGGTGGCGGCGTTCGAGTTCGGCATTGGGGTAGAGGAAGCCGTCGGTGGTGATGAGCTCGACGCGCGGGGTGTCGGGCCACCGGGCGAGGAGTTCGCGGAGCACGCGCGCCGTCGTCGACTTGCCGACCGCGACCGACCCGGCGACGCCGATGACGAACGGGGTGCGCTTGGCATCCTGCGGTTCGAGGCCGAGCTCGTGGAGGGGGGAGAAGAACTCCCGCGTCATCTGGTGCTTGCCCTGCCGGGCGGAGACGTAGAGGTTGAGCAGGCGGGAGAGCGGCAGGTAGACCTGGGCCACCTCGTCGAGGTCGATGCGATCGCCGAGGCCGCGCAGCCGCTCGATGTCACGCTGAGTCAGCGGCAGCGGCGTCGACTGCGCGAGCTTCCCCCACACCTCGCGGTCGAACTCCCAGAACGGCGAGCTCGGCTGGTCCTCGATCTTCTTCGCGGTGTTGAGTCCGGCGAGGCGGCGCGCACGGTCCAGCTGGGGGTCGACATGAGGCATGGGGACAATTGTGTCATGCGTCATGTGAGATGCCGTGCGCACCCGGTCACCGGAAGTGTCCGCGCCGAGGTGGGGGAGGCGGTCGTCACGGCCGTGCGGTCGGGCGGTCGCCCCGGTGAGGTGCACCGGTCACGTCCGCGTCGTGCAACCGCCTCACGCCCGTGTCGTGCGCCCGGTCACGGCTGCGCAGTGGGGCCGGTCACGCCCGCGCAGTGGGGGCGGTCACCTCGGCGGGAGGGCGGGGGACCCGGTGAGAGGTGGGCTTGACGCGGCCCAGTAAAATTCCTCTCATGTGTGGAATCGTAGGTTATGTCTCCAGTGCGCCGGTCGCCGATGTCGACCATACTGCGCTCGACGTTGTGCTCGCCGGACTCAAACGGCTCGAATACCGAGGATATGACTCCGCTGGAGTCGCCCTCGTCACCCCCGATGGCGAACTCGCCACGGCGAAGAAGGCAGGCAAGCTCTCCAACCTGACCGATGACCTCGAGGCGAACGAGCTGCCGCTCGCGCAGACGGGCATCGGGCACACCAGGTGGGCGACCCACGGCGGACCGACCGACGTCAATGCCCACCCCCATGTCGCCGACGGAGGACGCCTCGCGCTCATCCACAACGGCATCATCGAGAACTTCGCGCAGCTCAAGGCTCCGCTCGTCGCCGAGGGCTTCGAGTTCACCTCGGAGACCGACACCGAGGTGGCCGCCGCGCAGCTCGCGAAGAACTACCGCGCCACCGGTGACCTCACCGCCGCGATGCGCGAGACCGCGCAGCAGCTCGAAGGCGCCTTCACTCTGCTCGCCGTCCACGCCGACCTGCCCGGCACCGTCGTTGCCGCGCGCCGCAATTCGCCGCTGGTCATCGGCCTCGGCGAGGGGGAGAACTTCCTCGGCTCCGACGTCGCCGCATTCATCGACTACACGCGCACCGCCGTGGAGATCGGCCAGGACGAGGTCGTGACGATCACGCCCGACTCGGTCGTCATCACCGACCTCGCCGGCAAGGTCGTGCCCGGTGAGCAGTTCGAGGTCGACTGGGACACCGCCTCGGCGGAGAAGGGCGGATTCTCCTCCTTCATGGACAAGGAGATCCACGACCAGCCGCAGGCCGTCGGCGACACCCTGCTCGGGCGCTTCGACACCGACGGCAAGCTCTCCCTCGACGAGATGAACATCGACGAGGCGGTCCTCAAGACGATCGACAAGATCGTCGTCGTCGCGTGCGGCACCGCCGCCTACGCCGGCCAGGTCGCGAAGTACGCGATCGAGCACTGGTGCCGGATCCCCGTCGAGGTCGAACTCGCCCACGAGTTCCGCTACCGCGACCCCGTCGTCAACGAGAAGACGCTCATCGTCGCGATCTCCCAGTCGGGCGAGACGATGGACACGATCATGGCCGTCCGCCACGCCCGCCAGCAGGGCGCGAAGGTCATCGCGATCTGCAACACCTTCGGCTCGACGATCCCGCGCGAATCCGACGCCGTGCTCTACACGCACGCCGGACCGGAGATCGCCGTGGCCTCGACGAAGGCATTCCTCTCGCAGGTCGTCGCCTGCTACCTGCTCGGCCTCTACCTCGCGCAGCTGCGCGGGAACAAGTTCCGCGACGAGATCTCGCTCATCCTCAAGGAGCTGCAGACGATCCCGGAGAAGATCCAGCGGATCCTCGACGAGGGCAAGGACCAGGTCCTCGAGCTCGCGCGGCGCAACGAGGACGTCGGCTCGGTGCTCTTCCTCGGCCGCCACGTCGGCTACCCGGTCGCGATGGAGGGTGCGCTCAAGCTCAAGGAGCTCGCCTACATCCACGCCGAGGGCTTCGCCGCCGGTGAGCTCAAGCACGGCCCGATCGCGCTCATCGACGACGGTCAGCTCGTCATCATCGTCGTGCCGTCGAAGCGCGGCCGCGACTCACTCCACGCGAAGGTGATCTCGAACATCCAGGAGGTCCGCGCCCGCGGTGCGAACACCGTGGTCATCGCCGAGGAGGGGGATGACGAGGTGCGCGAGTTCGCCTCCGAGGTCATCTACGTCCCCGAGACGACGACGCTCATGGCGCCGCTGCTGACCACCGTGCCGCTGCAGATCTTCGCGATGGAGCTCGCGACGGCGAAGGGACTCGACGTCGACCAGCCCCGCAACCTCGCGAAGTCCGTCACCGTCGAATGACGCATCCTCGAGCCCGGGCCGCGCATGGTGCGGCCCGGGCTCGAGTCGCACCGGAGAACGGTCGCACGGCTCGCATGTGAGCCGCACTGGAGAACTGTCGCACTGGAGAACGGGGGAGGCCATGGCCATTCTGGGAATCGGCACCGATATCGCCGATGTGCCGCGCTTCGCTGAGCACATCGAACGCGTGCCGGAACTCCTCGACCGTCTCCTCACCCCCGCCGAACAGCTCAAACGCAACGGGAAGCGCCGCACGGACGCCTCCCTGGCGGCGCGGTTCTCCGCGAAGGAGGCGCTGAAGAAGGCGATCGGGTTCCCCGGATGGCTGCCGTGGCAGTCCGCCGAGGTGGTCCCCGCCCGCTCCGGTGCCCCCTCGTTCCGCCTGCGCGGGCTCGTCCTCGAGCACTTCCGCCTCATCGGCGGCACGAACCTCCACCTCTCGATCACCCACGACGCGAACGTGACGATGACCTTCGTCATCGCCGAGGGTGAGGGGCCCTCGCTCAGCCCCGGCGTCGAGTGGGACGCGAACCACTTCGGCTAGTCGCCGGACCTGGCGCCCGCGCCCCCGGCGCCCGGCAGTGCGCAAGCGCATCCAGGCCCGGCTCAGTCCCGCGGTCCCGGCCGGAGCCACCGAATCGAGGTCGCAGAGTGTCGATTTCGGACTCGCACATCGACACTCTGCGTCCGGAAAACGGTCCAGGCGCCCGCCGCGCGGAGGAATAGACTCGTCCCATGACCTCCGCCGCCGACCCCCGCGACCTCGAGTCTCCCGCGTCC
>NZ_SCMW01000094.1:0-5971 GCF_005502845.1 Brevibacterium sp. 2SA
GACGGACCCCTGACTCCCAGCGCACAATGCTTCTCGCGCACTAGGGCCGGTCGCACACCTTTTGAGGTGGGCGGCCGGCCCTTCGCGGTGTTCGGCCGGGGCTTTCGCGGTGTTCGGCCGGGGCTTTCGCACTGCGCCGGTTCGGACGACCCTTCGCGTAGCGCGGACGGCCCAGACGCCCCGCGCCCGGGGACTCGGGCTCACCCCAGTTTCGGGGGCTCACTTCAGGACCTGAGCCCCCGAAACTGGGGTGAGCCCGAACGGCTTTGCGCCGGGCGAACCCGTCCGCGCACCCCATCGGCCGGCCGCCGGCTATCCGGCCCACGCCCGAGCGGCCCGCGACCGAGCGCCGTCAGTCCGGCCCGCGACCGAGCGCCGTCAGTCCGGCCCGCGACCGAACGCCGTCAGTCCACGTTCGTCGGCGACCGACTGCCGGTCCGGCTGGCCAAAGTGCTCTGCCGTTTGGGCTTGGTCTTGGACTTCGATTTCGGCTCGTCGACGTAGGGGTCGCGGAACTCCGGGGCGGGTTCGACGGCCTCGGGGGCGATGACGGTCTCGACCGAATCGTCGTATTCGCTGCTGAACTCGTCGGAGTCGTCCTCGCGGCGTTCGACCTCCTCGGGTGGGAGGACCTTCTTCCAGCGGCGCATGCGCACCCGCGGCAACGCGCCGGCGTCCTCGCGCAGCGCTCTCATCAGGGCGTAGATCTGGAAGTACGCGATGACGAAGAACGGCAGGCCGATGAGGATGATCGTCGATTGGAGCGCCTCGAGCCCGCCCGATCCGGAGAACACGAGCAGTGTCGCCGTGACGACGGCGATCGCGAGCGCCCAGAAGATCCTCTGCGGGAGCGGGTTGAAGTCCTCGTGCCCGTTGTTCATCGTGTCGACGACGAGCGCCGCGGAGTCGACCGAGGTGACGAAGAAGATGACGACGAGGAGGATCGCGACGATCGACACGGGAATCGCCAGCGGGTAGTGCTCGAGGAACGCGAACAGCGCGCCCGGAATGTCGCCCTGGTTGACGACGCGGTCGACGAGGCCGCCGCCTTGATTGAACTCGATGTCGAAGGACGCGTAGCCGAAGACGCCGAACCACAGGACCGAGAACGCCGAGGGGATGGCGAGAACGCCGATGACGAACTGGCGGATCGTGCGACCGCGGGAGATCCGGGCGATGAAGATCCCGACGAACGGCGACCACGTGATCGTCCATGCCCAGTAGAAGACGGTCCACGTCTTCTGCCAGCCCGTGTCGGCGAACGTGTCGTTCCACAGCGCGAGCTCGGGCAGCTGCTGGATGTAGGTGCCCACCGACTCGAAGATCCCGCGGGCCATGAACAGGGTCGGACCGAAGACGATGATGAAGACGAGGAGCAGGACCGCGACGACGATGTTGATGTTCGAGAGCACCTTGATGCCCTTGTCGAGTCCGAGCGAGACGGAGATCGTCGCCAGCCCGCAGACGACGCCGATGATGATGAGCTGCCACAGCGCGTTCTCGGGGATCCCGAGGACCTGGGCGAGCCCGCCGTTGATCTGCAGCGTGCCCAGCCCGATCGACACCGCGACACCGAAGACGGTGCCGATGATGGCGATGACGTCGATCGTCTTCCCGATCGGCCCGTGGATCCGCTCACCGAGGATGGGCTGGAAGATCGAGCTCACCCGTGGCGGCAGGTTGCGCTTGTGGATGAAGTACGCGAAGCACAGCGCCGGCAGCGTGAAGATCGTCCACGTGTGGAGCGTGAAATGGTAGTACGTGAAGTTCATCGCGTCGGCCGCGGCCTCGACCGTGCCCGGTTCGATCCCGGTGCTCGCCCGTGGTGGATCGCCGAGGTGGCTGACCGGTTCCGCGACACCCCAGAACATGAGGATGGAGCCGATTCCCGCGGCGAAGAGCATCGCGAACCAGGCACCGTTGGAATGCTCGGGCGGTTCGTCGTCGGGACCGAGTTTGACCCGACCGTAGCGGGAGGCCGCAATGTAGATGAGGAAGACGAGGAACACCGTGACGCCGACGATGTAGAACCAGCCGAAGTTCGTCAGCAGCCAGTCCGAGGCAGCCGAGACACCGGTGTCGAGGGCGTCGGTGAAGACGATCGTTCCGACGACGAAGAGGATGATCACCGCCGCCGAGGAGAAGAAGATGGCCGGGTTCGTCCGCAGCCTGAGGGCATCGTGCATTCGCGTGAGCATGCGCAGTACCTTCCGTTGGTCGCTCCTGCCCACGTTACCGAAGATCACGATATTGACAACAAACTCACTTGTCACAATCCGATCAAGAACGCCCAGGTGGCGGCCCTCGATCCGCGAGTTCGACGCCATCGGGGCGGTTCGGCGAAGTCCCTGAGATCGTCACGAATTCTTCCCGAGTTCACCCCCAACCCCGCCCCGACCACGAGTCACCTCGACCGCAAAACGGGCGACCGCCTCGGCGAGAATTCATCTCACCGGCCTCTCAATCGAGACGTCATCGGCTCTTGGTCTCGCCACCGCGGCGGCATAGGGTTGTAGTGCACTGATGCGGGCCGGCGACGGGATGACGATCATGGAGAACCTCGACCTCCGGGCACTGCCGAGCACGTTCATCCAGTCGATCGACCGCGCACTCCTGGTGCTCCGGATCCTGCGGGATTCCGCTCCCCTGCCCCTCCAGGAGATCAGCGCGCGGGCCGAGCTGTCGCCGTCGACGTGCCACCGGGTGCTCCAGATGCTCGTCTATCGTGATTTCGCCACTCAGCTCGATGACCGCCGCTACACGGTCGGGACGGCGGTGACGGCACCGCTCAACGTCTCAGACGAACTCTTCGACCTTCAGCAGCGGGCTCGTCGGCCGTTGCGGCGCCTGGTCGAGGAGACCGGTGAGACGGCCAACCTCATGGTGAGGACCGGCAGCAGCGTGCGGGTCGTCATCTCCTACGCGGGGGCGACCGAACCGCACGTCGGCAGCCGGGAGAACGCCGTGCTTCCCGCCGCGACGACGGCGGGCGGACTCGCGCTCCTCGCGCAGCTGCCCGACGAATGGCTCGTCCGGGTGTTCTTCACCGAGCAGATCGACCGGTCCTCCCCCGTCCGCGACCTCTTTCCGACAGCGGCGGATTTCATGCGGATGATGGAGCGGATCCGCTTCGACGGCTTCGCCCAGGTGTCCGGCTTCACCGAACGCGGAGTCGACGCGATCGGGCTCGCCCTGCGCGGTTGCGACAGTGTCGCGCCGGTGGCCCTGAGTGTGGCCGCCCCGGAGGTCAGGGCGGCCACGCTCTCATCGGCGCGGGTCCGGGAGGCTATCGCCCGATGCGCTGCGGAGATCGAGCGGCGCTCTGCCCGTCCTGGGGATCGTCCGGGCGGTCGCCAGAGCTGAAACCGAACAGACGCTGCGCATTGCCGGCGGCGATCTTCGCCTTGTCGCGGTCGTTGAGTTCGACGTCGTCGAACCACACGGCGGCCTCCTCCATCGACTCGAACGGGTAGTCGGCCGAGAACATGATCCGGTCGGCGCCGACCTCCTGGATCGCGTTGAGGAGGGCCGGCGTGCGGAAGTTCCCGCTCGTCGTGAGGTAGAAGTTGTTGCGCAAGTAGTGCCCGAAGGAGTGCTCGACGTCGAGACCGCGCGGGGCGACGGCGAGACGATGGTCGGTGCGCCAGATGTTGTAGGGCAGCAGCTCGCCGAGGTGGCCGATGATGATGCTGATGCCCGGGTGCCGGTCGAAGAGGCCCGAGCCCATGAGCCGCAGGGCGTGCGTGCCGGTCTCGACGGAGAACGCCCATGAGGAGCCGTAGAGCCAGGGGTGCCCGTCGTACTGCGGGCTCTTCGAGACGAGCGGGTCGCGGGGGTGGAGGTAGATCGGGACATCGAGCTCGGCGACCGTCGACCAGAAGTCCGCGTAGCGCGGGTCGTCGAGGTAGACGACCGTGTTCTCGTCGTCGACCTGGGAGAAGCCGTTGATGAGGGCCCCGACGAGGCCGAGGTCGCTGACCGCGCGGGTGAGCTCCTCTGTCGCGGCGTCGGGATCCTGCATAGGGAGGGCGGCGAACGAGGCGAAGCGCTCGGGGTTGACCGCGACCTGGTCGGCCGCGTAGTCGTTGAGCCGGCGTGCCCAGTCGACAGCCTCGGTGCGCTGGTGAAGCGATTGGATGCCCGGAGCGAGGAGGGAGAGGATGACCTTCTCGATGCCGAGTTCGTCCATCTTCTGCAGGCGCGTCTCATGGATGTCGAGCAGCGCGGCGCGCCTCTCCGGCCAGGCGTCGGGGGTGAAGTGTTCGGCGGACTGTTCGACGATGTTGGGGTCGGTGGCGCCGAAGTGCTCTTCGAGGGCGATCTTCTTCATGGTGGTCTCAGTGCTCCTCTGCAATGACATGTGGTTCGGTGATGTGATGCTGCTGGCCGATGCGCGTGGCATCAGGGCGTGTGGGCGGTGTTCGGAGTGGTCACGGCGGCGTTGCTCGCGCCGGCGAGAGCGGCGGTGTCTTCTGGCACGGAGAGCGCCGCTCGCCGGATGACGAGGATGAGCACCCCCATGACGACCGCAGCGAAGATCGCTCCCCCGGCGAAGACGCCATAGACCGCGGCGACACCGGCCGCGGTGCCGATGAGCAGCCCGCCGGCCTGCGGGGCGAGAACCGCACCGAGGCGGCCCATCCCGAGTGCCCAGCCGAGTGCCGTCCCGCGGATCGCAGCGGGATACGTGTTGTTGATGGCGCCGATGATCAGACACAGCGACCCGTGCGTGCCGATGCCGGCGACGATGAGCAGCAGGTAGGTGACGACGATGGGCAGCTGGTCGGAGATCATCGCGACCATGGCAAGCCCGGTCAGTGCGGTGGCGACGGCCGCCGCAGCCAGAGCTCCGTACCGGGTGCCCGCCCAGGCGGTGAGGATCGAACCGATGACCGCGCCGATGTTGAGGGTGAGGGCGAAGGTCAGCGCCGATCCGAGGTCGTAGCCCTGCGTCTCGAGAAGCCGCGGCAGCCAGATGCCGAGTCCGAACCAGACGAAGAGGACGGCCAGAGCGGCGATGGCGAAGAGCGCAGAGATGAGCGCATACGGCCCGGCGAAGAGGGAGCTCCGGTTCGCCCGGTCGGCGCGGGCGCTGGCTTCCTCGGGCCCGCGGGAGGGCAGGTACTTGAGAGCGAAGGGGATGATGAGGAGGGAGACGAGGGTGAGGAAGAACATCCACCGCCAGCCGAGGGTGGGGATGACGATGAGGCCGGTGAGTGCGGCGAGGATGCCGCCGACGGGGACGCCGGACATCATGATCGTCGCGACGGTGGCCCGCCAGCGCGGTGCGACGAGCCCGGCGACCAGGGCGTTCGAACTCGGCAGCAGACCGCCGAGGCCGACGCCGGCGAGGAATCGGAGCACCCCGAAGAGGACGGGGCTGTCGACGGCACCGCAGAGGGCGTTGAGGCAGGTGAAGACGATGGTGCAGAAGATGACGGTCCGTTTCTGACCGAATCGATCACCGAGGCGGCCCCCGAACAGGGCGCCGAGCATCATGCCGACGAACGCGAGCGACCCGAGGGTGCCGATCGATGCGTTCGTCAGTCCCCAGCCTGTGCTCTCGATGAGCGAGGACTGGACGGTGCCGAAGACGATGAGGTCGTATCCGTCGGAGACGACCAGTGTCCATGACACGAAGATCGCCATGATCGGCACGGCTTTGGCACCTGGCGATGAAGAGGCTGACGCAGACTGATCAGGACTCCGGTGTGTACTCATTTCGATCTCTTCTCGATCCTCACCGTTGAGGTGTGCAGCGCAGACTCTCTGCGGCTCCATGCACGCTACGGGGAGGATCACCGCCGGCACAGCGAATCGTTGATCAATTCCACACCGTGAAAATCCTATCCGGTGGTGTGGGCTGTGTCAAGTTTCGTAGACGATCTCTTTGTGGATCAGGCGGCGATCGCGGCCTGAAGGGTGTAGTCGGCGCGCGCTTCGGCGGGCGTGCGGTAGCCGAGGCTCGAGT
>NZ_SCMW01000095.1:0-5868 GCF_005502845.1 Brevibacterium sp. 2SA
CCTCAGTCATGCCCGGACCTCAGCCCTGCCCGGACCTCAGCCCTGCCGCGGACCGATCGTCGGTTCGGGCAGATAGACCTCACCGCCGGCGGCGAGGAACTCCCGGCTCTTGGCCTGCATGCCGGCGATCGCGGCCTGCGCCTCGGCGCTGCCGTACGTGTCGCGGATGTCCTGGGAGATGCGCATCGAGCAGAACTTCGGCCCGCACATCGAGCAGAAGTGCGCGGTCTTCGCCGGTTCCGCCGGCAGCGTCTCGTCGTGGAAGGACTCGGCGGTCTCCGGGTCGAGGCCGAGCGCGAACTGGTCGCGCCAGCGGAACTCGAACCGCGCCTTCGACAGCGCATCGTCCCGGGCCGTCGCCCCCGGGTGGCCCTTCGCGACGTCCGCGGCGTGGGCGGCGATCTTGTACGTGATCACCCCCGTCTTGACGTCGTCGAGGTCGGGCAGTCCCAGGTGCTCCTTCGGGGTGACGTAGCAGAGCATCGCCGTGCCGTACCGGGCGATCTCCGTCGCCCCGATCGCCGAGGTGATGTGGTCGTAGCCGGGCGCGATGTCCGTGACGAGCGGACCCAGGGTGTAGAAGGGGGCGCCGTCGCAGAGCTCCTGCTGGCGCTCGACGTTCTCCCGCACGAGATGGAGCGGAATGTGGCCGGGGCCCTCGACCATGACCTGGACGTCGTGCTCCCATGCCCGCTTCGTCAGCTCGGCGAGGGTGTCGAGTTCGGCGAACTGGGCGGCGTCGTTGGCGTCGGCGATCGAGCCGGGGCGCAGCCCGTCGCCGAGGGAGAACGCGACATCGTAGGCCGCGAAGATCTCACAGAGCTCGTCGAAGTGCGTGTAGAGGAAGTTCTCCTCATGGTGGGCCAGGCACCATCCGGCCATGATCGACCCGCCGCGGGAGACCATTCCGGTCACGCGGTCGGCGGTGAGCGGGACGTAGCGCAGCAGCACACCGGCGTGGACGGTCATGTAGTCGACGCCCTGCTCGCACTGTTCGATGACGGTGTCGCGGTAGATCTCCCAGGTCAGCGCCTCGGCGTCGCCGTCGACCTTCTCAAGCGCCTGGTAGATCGGCACGGTGCCGATGGGGATGGGGGAGTTGCGGATGATCCACTCGCGGGTGGTGTGGATGTCGTTGCCCGTCGAGAGGTCCATGAGGGTGTCGGCACCCCACTTCGCGGCCCACTGGAGCTTCTGCACCTCCTCGGCGATCGAGCTCGTCACCGCCGAGTTGCCGATGTTCGCGTTGATCTTGACGAGGAACGCCTTGCCGATGATCATCGGCTCGGATTCGGGGTGGTTGATGTTCGCGGGGATGATCGCGCGCCCGGCAGCGACCTCGGAGCGGACGAGTTCGACGTCGCACTGCTCGCGGATCGCGATGTAGCGCATCTCGGGGGTGATGATGCCCTGCCGGGCGTAGTGCATCTGCGTGACGGTGCGTCCGGGCTTCGCGCGCCGAGGCGTCCGGTCGGGCCCCTGCCACTGCTGGGAGGGTGCGCCGCGGCGGACGGCTGCCCGCCCGTCGTCCTCGATGAGGTGGCCGCGGGCCGCGTAGTCCTCGGTGTCGTCGCGGTCGGCGATCCACTCCGCGCGGTGCGGGGGCAGGCCCTGTTCGGGGACGGCGCCGGGCCCGACGGTGCGGTAGACGTGGACCGGCTCGTTGGGGCGGCCGTTCGTGTCGTCGAGGTCGATGCGGGTGACGGGCACGCGGATGCCGTGCTCACGGTCCTCGACCCAGGCCAGGGAATGGGTGGGGTACTGCTCGAGAGCGAAACCCGCGGGGGTGCTCGCGGAGTTCTCGGCCGGTGCCGTCGGGCGCGGGGCAACGGTGGGACGGGTGGTTTCTGGGGTGGGCGCAGTCATCTGCGATCCTCTCTTCCTCCGCCGGTATCAACCGGATCAGGTTCAACGGTCTCGAGCGGTCTCAGCTCGATCTCAGCCCTCTTCCGAAGGCCCCCGTGGGGTCACACAACGACTATCACGGTGTGGGCGCCGCCACAAAATCACCCGCGGCAGGTGTTCACTGCGCGAGACGGTGGACGCGCGGTCGCCCGATTTGGTGCCTCAGTTTCAGCGTGCCCAAGTGGACGCGCCCCAGTGGGTGTGCCCCGGTGGACGGGCTCCTGCCGACGTGCCTCGGTGGACGTGCCCAGCGGACGCGCCCTGGGGGAAGTACCCCAGTGGGCTCGCCTCGGATTCCTGCGCACGCTGGACGCCTGCGGCATCGTGCCTGCAGGCCTGCTTCCACGCGCATTGTGCGTGCGCGCCCCGCTCGCTGCGTCATCGTGCGTGCAGCATCGCGCCTCGGCGGACGCACTCCCGCGACTTCGCTGACGGGGTGTCTGCGGGCGTGCGCCGGTGCTCGTCCTCGGGGTGCTCGTTCAACGGCGAGCGTGAATATCGCCGCCTCGGCGAATCTGCCGGCGCTCGTTCAACACGGAGCGTGAATATCGCGTCTTTGGGGACGCGATATTCACGCTTCGTGTTGAGTGAGACTCAGGGGTGAGTGAGGCTCAGGGGTGAACGAGGCGCTGCGTTGAACGAGCAAGCGCTCGCCCCCTGTGTCGGCTCCCGCAGGCGCGGCGCCTCACGCCCCCTGGAGGAACGTTTTCGCGACCGCGCCGAGCGCGACGACGTCGCTGATCGCGCACATCTCCCGCGCCGAGTGCATCGAGTAGAGCGCCGGTCCCACATCGACCGTCGTCATGCCCATGCGGGTGGCCGTCAGCGGTCCGATCGTCGACCCGCACGGCACCGAGTTGTTCGAGACGAAGTCCTGGTACTCGACCCCGGCGGCTGCACAGGCGCGGGCCCACGTCGCCGTGCCGACGGCATCGGTGGCATACCGCTGCTGGGCGTTGAGTTTGAGCAGGGGCCCCGCACCCAGGCGCGGACGCACGTGCGGATCGTGGCGTTCGGGGTAGTTCGGGTGGGCGGCGTGTCCGGCGTCGGAGGACACGCACACCGAGGCGGCCAGTGCGGCGAGGTAGTCACTGCGGTTCGCCTCGGGGAAGAGGGCGGCGACGATCCGCTCGGTGACGTCGGAGAGGAACGGCCCGCTCGCGCCCGAGCGCGAGTTCGACCCCACCTCCTCATGGTCGAACCCGGCGAACAGGGCCACCGCATCGAGCGCCTCGGCGTCGAGGGACGTCATCGCGGTCACCCCGGCGTGGACGGAGAGGAGGTTGTCGAGTCTCGGGGAGGCGAAGAACTCGTCCGCGGCGCCGAAGAGCGCGGGCTCCTGCGCGGGGATCGTGTAGACGTCGTGGCCGACGATGAGTTCGGGGTCGACGCCGGCGGAGGCGGCGAGGATCTCGAGGACATCGGCCTCGGCGAGGTCGGCGAGACCGACGATCGGGGTCGTGTGCCGCTGCTTGTCGAGGGTGAGGCCCTCGTTGACCTGCCGGTCGAGATGGATCGCGAGCTGCGGGATGCGTGCGATCGCCGGCGTGTGCGCGAGGACGACGCTGCCGTCGGCGAGGCTGAGGCGCCCGGCGAGGGCGAGCTCCCGATCGAGCCACGAGTTGAGCAGCGGCCCGCCGTAGATCTCGACACCGAACTGGCGCACGCCTTCGGCGACGAACTCGTCACCGGGCTTGAGTTTGAACGCCGGCGAATCGGTGTGGGAGCCGAAGACCCGGAACGGGGGCACCGCCGAGGCGGTCGACCCGTTCGCGGTCGAATCGGCTTCCGCTGCGTCAATCCGCCCTGTCGGGGCCATCCAGGCGATGATCGCGCCGTCGCGGATGACGTAGTACCCGTGGCCGACCTCAAGGGTCCACGGCTGACGTTCGTCGAGTCGGGTGAACCCGGCGGCGTCGAAGCGCTCGGCCGCTGCGGCAGTGGCATGATAGGAGCTGGGAGAGGCCGTGACGAAAGCGGAGAGGTCGGCTGCGACCTGCGCGTTTGCTGTCTGATCCGTGGATGGAGTGCTCATCTGAACAGCCTATCCTTTGGGGTAGCTTCGACCACAGGGGCCGAAGCGCCAGCGGTCGCCCGAAGCGGACGATCAGCGGTCGTCCGACGTGGATGGTCAGCGGTCTCCCGCACCGGGCGGGCCGGCGGTCGTCCGACATGGACGGTCAGCGGTCGTCCGAACCGGGCGGGCCGGCGGTCGCCGAACGTCGACGGCCGGCGCGGACGAGCGTGCAACGACGAGTGAGAATGCGAGGAGTGTTCGACGTGAACCAATTCGTGGCCGAGTGGAATACGTGGCGGGACTCGCGGAACTCCTCGTTGGCGACGCCCTTCGGGTGGCTCAGCGTCGTCGGGCTCCACTGGCTCGACGAGGAGTCGACGTGGCCGGGAGCGCCGGGAACGTTCACCGTCGACGACGACGGCTGGGTCACCCTCGCGCTCGATCCCGGCACGAAGGCCGGCCCTGCGGCCGCGACCTTCGATCTGCTCAGTGCCCCCACCGAGGCGGCTCCCACCTCCCACGACCTCACCGACACCGGCCCCGGCACCAGGCCCGAGGCAGGCACCGATCCCCGTTCAGGCACCGACGCGGAATGGGAGTCCGGGTCGACGCGCACGGCCGTCCGCCTCGGCGCCGATGACATTCCGCTGCCGGAGTCTCCCCAGGTCAGGGTCGAGGACAACGGGTTCAGCGCGAAGCTGCCGACCGGCGGGTCGCTCGACTGGTTCACTGTCGGCCATGTCCTCTATGAGCTCATCGAACGCGGCGGTCGCCTCGGTGTGCGCATCCGCGACTCGAAGTCGCCGCTGCTCGCGAAGTTCGTCGAGGTCCCCGTCTTCGATCCGAACCGGGACTTCGTCTTCCTCGCCCGCTTCACCCCCTTCGACGAACCCGAGATCCGGCCGGTCGCCTCGGCGCAGGAGAACCTCACGCTCGAGACGATGCTCGTCGGCACCGTCACCTTTACCACGCCCGCCGGGGAGGTGTCGCTCGTGGCCTCGGGGTGCCCGGCGACGGGACTCCAGCTCGACTTCCACGATGAGACGAACGGGCGGTCGACGGCGGCGTGGCGGACCCTTGACCTCGGCATTCCCAACGCCGACGGGTCGCTCGTCGTCGACTTCAACCGTGCGGTCAACTACCCGTTCGCGTTCTCCGCGTTCGCAACCTGCCCGGCCCCGGTCGCCGGCAACGACGTGCCGTTCGCCGTCACCGCCGGTGAGCGCCGGCCCCCGTTCTTCTACTCAGAGGCCGGCATCAACGTGCCGTTCCTCTTCTACTCGTGGTGGGACGAGGACAGCGCCCGCGTGACCCGGCCGTGGTACGACCGGTTCGGGCTCGACATGACGATCCTCAACCCGAACGAGAACGATGAGGAGCAGTCCCTCGTCGGCTTCGACGGGGTCGCGATGTCCGGCGGCGACGTCACGCCGCTGACCCGGAAGGCCAGGTCGCGGCTCGTCAAGGTCGCCACCGACGCGCTGACCTCGCGCCTGCCGGTCATCGGGATCGGGGCGTACGCGGAGTTCCTCGTCACCGCCCAGCGGGAGCTGCGCGAACAGCAGGGATACGCCGAGGCGGCCCCGGAGATCCCCGCCCCCACGCCGGGTCGCCTGCAGATCGTCATGAACTCCGAACTCGATCCGCGGGCCGTCGGCCTCGACGTCGTCCACACGGATCCGACGGGTCTCATCGTCGCCGAGGTCGACCTCGAGCTGCCGCTCGAATCACGGTTCGCCGAGCTCGAGGAGTTCGCTGCCGCGCTGCGGGCGGGCTCGCCGATCGCCAGCTGGCAGGAGTTCGACTACCGGGTCGTCACGATGATCCGCCGCCACCGGTGAGCCGCGGGGCTCTGAGCCCCGCAGACCCCTGCGCCCCAAGCGAGGGACTGAGCCCCACGGCTCCTGCGCCCCAAGCGTGGGACTGAGCCTCACGCACCCGTGAGC
>NZ_SCMW01000096.1:0-5776 GCF_005502845.1 Brevibacterium sp. 2SA
CTCGAGCCTCGGCTACCGCACGCCCGCCGAAGCGCGCGCCGACTACACCCTTCAGGCCGCGATCGCCGCCTGATCCACAAAGAGATCGTCTACGAAACTTGACACAGCCCAAACGCCTCGCCCGCTACCCGCAGCTCTACAGCCGTATCGGCTTCGCTCACGAGTACCGCCAGTTGAGCGCGGACGAACTCACCGCAGTCCTGGCCAGACGACTTCCAGCTGAGGGCGAGGCAACCGATGGTGGCGTCGCCCACGCAACCGCGATCGCGACTATCGTCCGGATCACCGCAGGCAACTTCCGCCTCGTCGACCGTTTACTCACCCAGATCGAGCGCGTGCAGACCGTGAACGACCTCAACGAGTTGACGCCCGAGGTTGTAGAGGCAGCTCGGCAGGCTCTCCTCATCGGCCACTAAACGCCGCGAGAAACGTGCCATTTACCGCTGCGACTCACAAATTTTGCGGTCCGAGTTCAAGGGGCAAAACATGTCTCGATAACCCGTCTCGACGGAGAATGTCTTACCGTGGTGACTTTTCGGTATTTGTGAGTCATTCTTGAAGTATGAGGCTTCTGGGATACACGAGAGTCAGTACCGCCGGTCAGGATGCGCAGCTCCAGCTCGATGCACTCGTCGGTGCGGGAGTCCAGAAACGGGACGTGTTCTCTGATGTGACTTCCGGCAGTAAGGCGGCGAAACAACGACCGGGAATGAAACGGTTAATCGAATATGCCGAAGATGGTGACACCGTCGTCGTGTGGCGCATCGATCGCCTCGGCCGTTCACTCCTCGACGTTCTGGCAACCGTGAACCATCTCCGCGACCGGGGTGTGAAGATCAGTTCTATTTCAGACAATATTGATCCCGAGACGTCATCGGGTCGGATGATGCTAGGAATGCTCGCCACTCTGGCTGAGTATGAACGTGAGCTCATCACCGAACGTGTCAACGCAGGCATCGTCGCAGCCAAGCTCAACGGCACCAAGTTCGGGCGGCCGCCGCTCGACCCGGACGAGATCGCTGAGAAGCTCGCGATTGCCGAGGATGCCCGAGCGAAAGGTCGAACCGCTGAAGATGCAGCACGCTTGGTGGGCTGGTCCAGGGCAACCTTGTACCGACACCGCCAGGCCTCCGTCACTCACGACACCTTGGCTGAGCCGGGGTGAGACGGGTCGGCTTTTCTTACTGCGCACGTGAGCTAGCTGGCCGCGCACGGCATTCGTCGCCCGCGCCGGCTTCATTCCGGCTGGAAGTCGAGGATCAGTTACTGACAGGCTTTGCTGGGCGTAAAATGTGGTTGTTGAGGTTCGGAGACATGCCCGGGCCGCAACGTTGTCAGGCCCTGACCGGGCCGATCAAGCGGGCGTCTTCGGATGTCCGCTTGATCTTTAACTCACTTGAGGAGGCCTCGTCTTTGAGGTCCTCAGGGGTAAATATTCCGGATTGCATATTAAAAGTTGGGCTTCGGATCTATTGTGGGAAAGTGACCTCTTCCAGCAGGCGCGCCTACGATGTCGTCAGCAGAGACAACAGGCACGATCGTCCCTCTCCTGAGAGTGCCGTCGGCCGATCGCTTGCCGAGCAGCCGCTGCCCGGCGATGACGAGCGCTGGGACGAACTCCTGTCCGACCTCGACGTCGACGACCTCACCGCCACCTTGATGTCACGAGCTATAGCCAGCGGAAGTCACTCATCTCCGATAGCCGACGTCGACCTCCGCCAGGCTGCTCGACTGTCGTTTCAGACCCTGATCGACAACCTGCGAACAGATGGGTGTTCGTCTTCTGCTCCAATGCCAACAGACAGTGAGACCCCTCTTGCTCGACCTGGTCCTCTCCTAGCGGCGGACCGGTTGGCAGGTGGCCACTACCTCACCGTGTTGTGGGAAGGGTTAGTCGGTGTGGCGAAACATGACGATGCTGAACTCCTCATCCGTCATACGTCTGAAGTATTCAGCACCGTCGTCGCCTACACTCTTGAGATCTCAGCGACCGCACATTAGGAGACCAAGGGGTCAGTGGCCCTGACCAAGACCGCCGGTGAGACGGGTATGGAAATCATCGGTATAGTCATTCATTCCGATAATCTTGACCCTCTTGCCCTGCTGTTCGTACTTCGTCTCGACAGCATCGAGTGTTGCCACGGTCGACGCGTCCCAGATGTGTGACTGGGACATGTCGATGACCACGTGATCAGGATCTTTCGTGTACTCGAACAAGGTCGTGAGGTCATTACTCGAGGCGAAGAAGAGTTCGCCAGTGACGGTGTACTTCGCCTCCGCACGTCCCTTGAACTCACCAAGCTCGCGTTCGACAGAGACGAAGTGGGCCACACGCCGAACGAACATCACCGAGGCGACGAACACACCAACAATGACACCGATGGCGAGGTTATGGGTAGCAACGACGACAACGACGGTGACGAGCATGACGAAGGTCTCGCTCTTGGGCAGGCGCTTCAGGGTCGAGATCTTGATCGAGTGCCAGTCGAAGGTACCGACAGAGACCATGATCATCACAGCCACGAGCGCAGCCATGGGAATGATTGCGACGACATCACCCAAGGCAACGACGAGAATGAGGAGGAATAGGCCAGCCAAGAACGTCGAGATCCGAGTCCTGGCTCCAGAGGCCTTGATGTTGATCAACGTCTGACCAATCATCGCGCAACCACCCATGCCGCCGAAGAATCCCGACAGAATGTTCGCGGTTCCCTGTCCCCAGCCTTCTCGGGTCTTATTCGAGTGCGTGTCGGTGACGTCGTCAACGAGCTTCGCAGTCATCAGAGATTCCATCAATCCGACCAGGGCCATCGCCAGGGCGGTGGGCGCGATGATCTGGAAGGTCTCAAAGCTGATCGGGACGTCGGGGAAGAACAGCTGCGGCAGACTATCGGGCAGATCACCCTGATCTCCAACGGACGGCACGTTGATCGCGGCAATGATGACAGCGGCGGTGACGATGACGATCGAGACCAATGGAGCTGGAATGATCTTGGTGATCTTGGGCATGAAGACCATGATGAGTAGGCCCACTGCAACGAGTGGGTAGACCATCCAGGGAACTCCGATGAGCTGTGGCAACTGAGCGATGAAGATCAGGATGGCCAGGGCATTGACGAAGCCGACCATGACGCTGCGCGGGACGAATCGCATGAGTTTGGCAGCACCGAAGAGGGCGAGGACGATCTGGAAAACACCGGCCAGAATGACCGTGGCGATGAAATAGTCGAGCCCGTACTCGTGGGCGATGGGGGCGATGACGAGTGCGATAGCACCGGTAGCGCCAGTAATCATGGCAGGTCGCCCGCCCAGGAAGGCAATAGAGACGGCCATGATGAAGGAGGAGAAGAGTCCGACTCGGGGATCGACGCCAGCGATGATGGAGAACGAGATCGCCTCGGGAATCAGCGCAAGGGCCACGACGAGGCCTGCAAGTGCCTCACGGGTGAGGAGTTTCGGCGATCGCAGAGCGGTCCACACCGAGGGTTCTGGTCTGTACCGTTTGGTGTCGTCGGTTTCGACAGTGACAGTGGTCATCTTCTACCTTCCGGGCAGTAGTGTGCTTCGTGTGTAGAAGCGCGAACAGTGATCAAACGGCGAAGTTGCCAGCAGTGTGACGTGGTGCCTGTCGGATCAGGAAACTGAGAATGAAGGGGCCTGGACGACCCGAACGATTTCCAACTCTACCGTGACGTGAGAGTCGATGCTAATTCGCTGTCTGTAATGTGACGAAGGACAAAGTTCGGGCCAGCGAAAGGCACACGAAATACTGTGCACCAACGGTCAAAAATCGTGCGGCGCTCGTGCTTGGCGCTCAACCTGTCACCAATGGATCGTGATGACGAGGTTGAGAGGTGAAAACGGTGACGGTGGCGATGCCGATCGGAATCACTGCCAGCAGGGCGGCCGGGAGTGCGAAGCTGCCGGTGAGATCGGTGCCCAGTGCCATGGCGTAGGGGCCCAGGGCGGATGCTCCCAGGCTGATCGCGGTGGCTAGTCCTCGAATTGCCCCGATGTTGGTCACTCCGTAATAGCGGGCGAAGGTCGCTCCTTCCATGCCGCGCAGGCACCCGCCTGCGGCACCGAGGATGAGGCCATAGGTGATGGCTGTCCATCCGGGAGAGATCAGGGGCAACATGAGCAGTGCGGCTGAGGTGGTGGCCATGGAGAAGATGATGAAGATCTTGGGATTCATCGAGTCGATGAGAGCACCGATGAGCAGGGTCGCCAACAGTGCCGCGATGGTCTGAGGAATAAAATTCGCCGCCGCCTCGGCCGGGCTCAGTCCTTGTCCGCCGAGGACCGCGATCTGGTGGAAGGCCAGGCCGGTGCTGAGCATCGACGAGCTGGCCACAGCCGCAGCGAGGACCCAGAACATTCCGGTCCGTCGAGCTTGGGACAGTGTCCAATCGGTTAAGGGCCTCACATCGGCAACCTGCGCGCTGTCCGTGTCTACGGACGTTCCTGTGTCATCTTCTATGTCAGGGTCGCATGAGTTGCCAGTTGTGTACTCGCGGCGGCCAGTCGATCGGACGAACAGAATGGCCGGCATGGCCACGACGATGACAGCGAGGGCCTCCCACCGCCAGGTCTGTGCTGGGCCCACTGCGGTGATCAGGCGCTCCAGGGCGACCGGCGCCAAGGAAATGCCCGTCGATCCGATCGCCGAAGCGATTCCCAGCGCCAGGCCCCGACGGTGATCGATGGCCCGGGAGACTGCGGTGACTACGGTCAGGCTCAGTGCCCCTTGCCCGGCCATGCGGACTCCAATGTAGCCGAAGGTCAGCCCGAACAGTTCGTGGGCAAAACTCAACCCCACCAGCACGATCGCGAACCCAATGGCGATGACAGCCATGACGACGCGAGCGTTCCAGCGGTCCGAGGCCTTACCGATGAGAGGCTGGAACGCGGCACCAATGAGAGTGGCGGTGAGATAGGACAAGGACAGGGCGGTTCTGTCGATTCCCACACTCGCAATAAGCGGCTCAGTGAACACCGAGAGGCCGGCTGTTTGTCCAGGTGCGGTCATTGCAGAGATGACTCCGCCAGCCACGACAGTGACGATCCAGGCCAGGCCGATGGACCGATGAGTTGAACGGCGAGAGTCGAGGGAGGAAATGAGTCGGGAGAGCCTTTCGTGCAGTCAATGGTCGAGGGGGAATCTGATACAGCAAACTCTACCGCTACGTGAATGTGCGGGCGGAGAATCCTCGAGATCGTGGATAGCCCGATCCCCCGAGGGCGGTCGGCTTCCTCAAGGGATCGGGCAGTCAGAAGGCGGAGTGGGCTGGCCTGGATTGGTGCAGCACCTTCTCAGCAACACTACCGTAACGGAAGGTTTGCTGGATGGCAACGTGAGCCGGTCGCCTTGCCCTCGGGCCCCAGTGGAACTCTCACGTAACGTAAGGTTAAACTGGAATTCGATCTCGGTTGCTGCCAGTTTCCATGGCATCGACTACCACCAGTCGGACCAGCCATAGTGCGGTTCCACTCAACAAAGAAAGACCCATTCTTTGGCTTCTTCTACGCGTACACTCACCGCTCCTTCCACACTCAAACCTGGAGGCCTTCGGGTCACACCATTGGGAGGACTCGGTGAAATCGGGCGCAATATGACAGTCTTCGAACACCGCGGAAAACTGCTCATCGTCGATTGTGGTGTCCTCTGGGGTGTGACACTTCTCGTAGACAGTCGTTACCAGGAAGGCACGACAGGGAATCATGTCTACGAATCGCAGGACGTTCACGCCGGAGTTCAAAGCCGACGCGGTCCAGT
>NZ_SCMW01000097.1:0-5359 GCF_005502845.1 Brevibacterium sp. 2SA
GTCAATGAGGCGCGCGCGGAGCGCCACCGACGCGGCCGGCGCGAGGTCCCGATGACGCTGCGGCCCGAGCAGGCACAACCCAGCGGCCCGCCGCAGCAGGCCCTGAGCGGCAACCACCCCCGACACCCAGCCCCACCGCCTCGCCGCGATGACGAATACAGAATGAAAGTTCAAGGAAATCAACTGAATCCGCAAACAGGACTACGCATTCCGACTGAATCGATGGTAGGTTGGTCTGAGACTCACATCACGGAGGTGAAGAATGACCCACTCGCTGCCGAGCGTCAGCAGTCACCGCCTGGGCAACCTCGACGAGAAGTCCAAGGCGATCATCGTCGAACTCCAGCACGACGGACGCAAGTCCTACTCTGCCATCGGCAAGTCCGTCGGACTCTCCGAGGCGGCCGTGCGGCAGCGGGTGTCACGGCTCATCGAATCCGGCGTGATGGAGATCGTGGCCGTGACCGACCCGCTCAGTCTCGGCTTCGCCCGACAGGCCATGGTGGGCGTGAAGGTCCGCGGAGACATCTCGAAGGTCGCCGACAGGCTGCACGGGTATGACGAGATCGACTATCTCGTCGTCACCGCGGGGTCGTTCGACCTCCTTGTGGAGATCGTCTGCGAATCGGACCGACACCTCATCGATTTCGTCAACCGAGAACTCCGGTCGATCGACGCCGTCGTCGACACGGAGCTCTTCATGTACCTCTCACTCGAAAAGCAAAAATACAATTGGGGGACACGATGACAGACAATGTCACCAGAGCCGGCACTCCGTATCAGGAAGCCGTGCGCAACAACGTGTGGATGCACATGGCACCGCACCAGGCCCTGTTCAACGGCGGACAGGCACCGATCATCACCCGCGGCGAAGGCCACCACATCTTCGACGACCAGGGCAAGAAGTACCTCGACGGCCTCGCCGGGCTCTTCACCGTCCAGGTCGGACACGGTCGTGAGGAGATCGCTAAGGCGATGTACGACCAGACCATGAAGCTGCCCTTCATGCCGCTGTGGTCGTTCGCGCACCCGCAAGCCATCGAGCTCTCCGAGCGTCTCGCAGGCTACGCCCCCGGCGACCTCAACCGCGTGTTCCTCACCTCCGGCGGCGGCGACTCCGTCGAATCGGCGATGAAGCTCGCGAAGAACTACTTCAAGCTCACCGGCAAGCCCGGCAAGCACAAGATCATCTCCCGCGCCACCGCCTACCACGGCACCCCGCACGGCGCGCTGTCGGTGACGTCCCTGCCGGGCCTGCGCGAGCAGTTCGCGCCCCTCGTCCCCGGTGCCTACAAGGTTCCGAACACGAACTTCTACCGTGCGCCCGAACCGTACGCGCACGATGAGAAGGCCTTCGGCCGCTGGGCGGCCGACCGCATCGCCGAGGCGATCGAATTCGAAGGCGCCGACTCCGTGGCAGCCGTCTTCCTCGAGCCCGTGCAGAACTCCGGTGGCTGCTTCCCGCCGCCTCCCGGCTACTTCGAGCGCGTGCGCGAGATCTGCGACGAGAACGACGTCCTCCTCGTCTCCGACGAGACGATCTGCGCCTACGGCCGCATCGGCGACATGTTCGCGTGCAACGACTTCGGCTACGTCCCCGACATCATCACCTCGGCGAAGGGCATCACCTCCGGGTACGCCCCGCTCGGTGCGATGATCGCCTCGGACCGCCTCTTCGAGCCCTTCGGCCCCGACGGTGACGCGACGTTCTACCACGGCTACACCTTCGGCGGACACCCCGTCGCCTGTGCCGCCGCGATGGCGAACTTCGACGTGTTCGAGAACGAGAAGCTCAACGACCACGTGCACGAGAACGCCGGTGCGTTCAAGTTCACGCTCGAGAAGCTCAAGGACCTCCCGATCGTCGGCGACGTCCGCGGTGAGGGCTTCTTCTACGGCATCGAACTCGTCAAGGACAAGGACACGAAGGAGTCCTTCACCGAAGAGGAGTCCGAGCGCATCCTCAAGAACTTCGTCTCGGCGAAGATGTACGAGAACGGCCTCTACTGCCGTGCCGACGACCGCGGCGACCCGGTCATCCAGCTCTCGCCCCCGCTGACCGTCGGTCAGAAGGAGTTCGACGAGATGGAATCGATCATCCGCAGCGTCCTCAAGGAAGCGTGGACGATGTTCTGATCGCCCACCTCGGCGCGTGAGACACGACAGCGGCCCCGACACCTGGTCATGGTGTCGGGGCCGCTGTCGTTGCTGGTGGGGCGGGTGAGATCATCGACCGCCGAGGTGGACGGGCAGGGGCGTGTGACCGTGCCCGTCCGCTGGCCCTTGAGTCTCAGACGCCTCAGTCTCAGACGCCGAGGTGATCGGCGAGGTAGGCTTCGACCTGGTCGAGGCTCACGCGCTCCTGGCTCATGTCGTCGCGCTTGCGGATCGTCACCGCACCGTCGTCGAGGGAGTCGAAGTCGTACGTGATGCACAGGGGCGTGCCGATCTCGTCCTGGCGACGGTAGCGTCGGCCGATGGCTCCGGCGTCGTCGAAGTCGATGTTCCAGCGCTTGCGCAGCTGTGCGGCGAGCTCCTTGGCCTGCGGGGTGAGCTTCTCGTTGCGGCTCAGCGGCAGCACCGCCGCCTTGACCGGGGCGAGCCGCGGGTCGAGGCGGAGGACGATGCGGGTGTCCGTGCCGCCCTTCGTGTTCGGGGCCTCGTCCTCGGTGTAGGCGTCGACGAGGAATGCCATCATCGACCGGGTGAGACCGAACGCGGGTTCGATGACATACGGGGTGTAGCGCTCCCCGCTGGCCTGATCGAAGTACTGCAGCTTCGCGCCCGAGGCCTCGGAGTGGGTGCCGAGGTCGTAGTCGGTGCGATTGGCCACGCCCATGAGCTCGCCCCATTCCGACCCCTGGAAGCCGAAGCGGTACTCGATGTCGATCGTGCCCGCCGAGTAGTGGGCGCGCTCGTCCTCAGGCACGTCGAACCGGCGCATGTTCGCCTCGTCGATGCCGAGCCCGATGAACCAGTTCCAGCAGTCCTCGACCCAGGTGGAGAAGAACGAGTCGGCCTCGTCGGGGTGGACGAAGTACTCGAGCTCCATCTGCTCGAACTCGCGGGTGCGGAAGATGAAGTTGCCGGGCGTGATCTCGTTGCGGAAGGACTTGCCGATCTGGCCGATGCCGAACGGCGGCTTCTTCCGGGCAGCGGTGACGACGTTGTTGAAGTTGACGAAGATGCCCTGCGCGGTCTCCGGACGCAGGTAGTGGAGGCCCGCCTCGGACTCGACGGGACCGAGGTAGGTCTTGACAAGCCCGGAGAACTGCTGCGGCTCCGTCCACTGACCGCGGGTGCCGCAGTCGGGGCAGACGATGTCGGCCATGCCGTTGGCCGGTGCCTTGCCGTGCTTGGCCTCGTAGGCCTCGACGAGGTGGTCCTCGCGGTGCCGGTGGTGGCAGTGGAGGCATTCGACGAGGGGGTCGACGAAGGTCTCGACGTGACCCGAGGCCTCCCACACGCGCTTGGGCAGGATGATCGAGGAGTCGAGGCCGACGACGTCCTCACGCCCGCGGACGAAGGTCTGCCACCACTGCGACTTGATGTTGTCCTTGAGTTCGACACCGAGCGGACCGTAGTCCCATGACGACCGGGTACCGCCGTAGATCTCTCCGGCTTGGAAGACGAAGCCCCGGCGCTTGGCGAGGGCGATGACGGCATCCAGCTTGGACTGTGCCACGATTGACTCTCCTTGGTCTCCTTGCCGCCGACGGCCGGCTGCCGTGGCGCACAACTCCCCAGCCTATCGGTTCGCGCCCCGCCGCGGACACAGGCCGCTGGCGATGGAACTCACACTTTCTCTGCCCACTGGGGACCGCCTCGGCGCGGGACGACAAGGTAGACTGGGGGCACACCCAAACCTATCTTCCGTACCGACGGCTGTGCATCGGCACATGCCCTGAAGAATGACACGTACGGTTCCGGCCCGGATTGCCAGACATGATCGCATAAGCGGCCGCAGGGTAGATCGCCACTTCAGTCATCTGCGATCAAGTGTGTGCCGCAAGTGAGAGTGAGACCTCATGTCCGAACAGTCCGCCGAATCCACCCCGACCTTCTCCGAACTCGGCCTCCACCCGGAGGTGCTGCGCGCCGTCGATGCGCTCGGCTACGAGTCCCCCTCCCCCATCCAGGCAGCGACCATCCCCGCCCTCGTCGAGGGCCGCGACGTCATCGGCCTCGCCCAGACCGGAACGGGCAAGACCGCGGCGTTCGCGCTGCCGGTCCTCTCCCACCTCGCCGAGGCGGGGCGCGCCGAGGACGGCCCGTTCGCCCTCGTGCTCACCCCCACCCGTGAGCTCGCGCTCCAGGTCGCCGAGGCGTTCACCTCGTATGCGACGAACCTCGACGACTTCTCCGTGCTCCCGATCTACGGCGGGCAGTCCTACGGCCCGCAGCTGGCCGGGCTCAAGCGCGGTGCGCAGGTCGTCGTCGGCACGCCCGGACGCGTCATCGACCACCTCAAGCGGGGTTCGCTCAAGCTCCAGAACCTCCAGCACCTCGTGCTCGACGAAGCCGATGAGATGCTCAAGATGGGCTTCGCCGAGGACATCGAGGAGATCTTCAACGCGACCGGCGACTCCCGCCAGGTCGCGCTCTTCTCCGCGACGATGCCGACCTCGATCCACCGCCTCACCGGCAAGTACCTCAACGATCCCGAAGAGGTCAGGGTCGCGGCGAAGTCGCAGACCGGGTCGAACATCCGCCAGCGTTACCTCATGGTCCAGCACTCCCACAAGCTCGATGCCCTCACCCGGATCCTCGAGGTCGAGGAGTACGACGGCATCATCATGTTCGTGCGCACGAAGCAGGCCACCGAGGAGCTCGCGGAGAAGCTGCGGGCCCGCGGGTTCAAGGCCTCGGCGATCAACGGCGACATCCCGCAGCAGGCGCGTGAGCGCACCGTCGAGATGCTGCGCGAGGGCAAGATCGACATCCTCGTCGCTACCGACGTCGCCGCGCGCGGTCTCGACGTCGAGCGCATCTCGCTCGTCGTCAACTACGACATCCCGCACGACACGGAGTCGTACGTCCACCGCATCGGCCGCACCGGTCGTGCCGGCCGCTCCGGTGAGGCGATCCTCTTCATCACCCCGCGTGAGCAGCGTCTGCTCGGCTCGATCGAGCGCGCGACGAAGCAGAAGGTCGAACCGCTGACGCTGCCGAGCGTCGAGGAGCTGACGAACACGCGCGTCGAGAAGTTCACCAAGCGCATCGACGATGCCCTGGCGACGACCGAGCTCAGCGAACTCGCGACCGTCATCGAACAGTACGAGCTCAGCCGCAACGTTCCGGCCACGGACATCGCGGCCGCACTGGCCGCACTCCTCCTCGAGTCGAACTCGCTCAAGGC
>NZ_SCMW01000098.1:0-5074 GCF_005502845.1 Brevibacterium sp. 2SA
GGACACCGGCGGCGGAGGCGACGGCGGCGGTGGGGACACCGGCGGCGGAGGCGACGGCGGCGGGGACGAAGCTCCCGGCCTCGGCGGCAACTGAGCCCGACCCAGCGGGGCGAGACGACAGACCATGTCGTCTCGCCCCGCTTCGCATATGTCGGCGGTGCCCCACGCCCGGCCCATCTCCGCTAGTGTGGGGAGCGGCGTCGGCGCGGGTCCTCCGGGCACCGGCGACGCCCGATCCCGCCCGGGCGACCCGGGTGACGACAACCAGGCAAGGAGAGCCATGACCAAGTGGGAATACGCCACCGTTCCGCTCATCGTCCACGCGACGAAGCAGATCCTCGACCAGTGGGGTGAGGACGGATACGAGCTCGTGCAGGTCGTGCCCGGACCGGACAACAACGGACTCGTCGCTTATCTCAAGCGCCCCAAGGCCTGACCCACCGCACCCTGTCGAAGGAGACCACCCATGTCGAAAGTGCTCGACCGCATCGCCGAGCTCGACCTCGAGCTGCCGACGGTCGCCGCGCCCGCCGGCGTCTACGTTCCCGCGCTGCGCACCGGCAACTACGTCTACACCTCGGGTCAGCTGCCGGTCGTCGACGGCTCCCTGCCGACGACGGGCCACCTCGGCGCCGAGGTCGATGTCGACACCGGCTACCAGCTGGCCAGGATCGCCGGGCTCAACGCCCTGGCGGCCATCGCCTCGGTGATCGGGGATCTCGACAAGATCGTCCGCGTCGTCAAGGTCACCGGCTTCGTCAACTCGACCGACGACTTCACCCAGCAGCCGGCCGTCATCAACGGCGTTTCCGAGCTCTACGGTGAGATCTTCGGCGACAAGGGCCAGCACGCGCGCAGCGCTGTCGGCGTCAACACTCTGCCCCTCGGCACGCCCGTCGAGGTCGAGGTCGTCGTCGAGGTCGAGGACGATGCCGCTTAGCGGACGCAACCTGCCCGTCTCCTCGGAGCTGACCTGGCTGCTCGATCTCTGGCGCACCGAGGGGCGGCGGCCGGTCCCTGAACCGCCACGTCCCGCCTCGGCGATCATCCTCGTCCGGGACACCCGGGAGGGGCTCGAGACGTTCGTGACCCGCCAGCTCGACGTGCGCGGGGTCGAGGACCGGAACCGGCTGGCCTACCCGGTGGGGGAGCTGCGGCCCACCGATCTGCGCAACGTTCCGGTGACCGGGTGGAAGTCGACGCGCTGTGCGCGGACGCTGGCGCTGGAGAACAAGTCGCGGGCCCTGCAGCAGTTCTCGGCGGCCGCACGGGTCGCGTTCGCCGCGACCGGCGTCATGCTCGCGGAGAACGTCGACCATGACCTCGTCGCCTCGCCGCAGACGGACTGGCAGTCCGTCCGGTACAAGCTCCTGTCGAACGAGATCGGCTGGACGCAGGTGCTGCGGGAGCGCGACCTCAAGCTGCGCCCGGATCTGCTCAAGCCGTGGATGCGGTGGATCAACACCGCCACGCAGCTGCACCGTTTCGACACGACGTACTTCCTCGCCGCGGTGCCGTTCGGTCAGGAGGTCGACTTCCTCACCTCGAACGAGAGCTCGGGACGGTGGCAGCGGCCCGAGGAGATCCTCGCCGATGCCGCCGACGATCCGAACCGGATCAGCGCGAGCACGCGCCTCATCGTCGAAAGCCTCGTGCCCGTCCACAGCGTCGGCGCCGCCATGGCGCAGGTCCGCGACATCCACCCGCTGCGCCCGGAGATCATCGACGAGAACGGGGAATGGCGGCTCGTCATCCAACCGCGCCGTGACTTCCACCGCAAGGGGACGCTGCGGGACAACGAGGTGGCCGTCGGCGACGACGAGAAGGACGAGAGCCCGAGCCTGATGAGCCTGGGCGGCGAGGACGACGAAGCAGTCGTCGACGAGGAGAACGAGGACACATGAGGATCCGTGCGAACAATCCCTCACCGATGACCCTGAACGGGACCAATACGTACGTCATCTCCTCAGCCGATGACACCTCGGCGGTGGTCATCGATCCGGGGCCGGAGCTGGCGGAGCACCGGGAGGCCATCCTCGCCGAGGTGGGGGACCGAAGACTGTCCGCGATCGTCCTCACCCACCAGCACGCCGATCATTCCGAGATGCTCGGGTCCGTCGACGAGTGGGCGCCCGAGGTGCCCGTCTATGCGGTGCTCGACCGATTCGCCCGGCACACCCCGCCGGTGCGCGATGGGCAGCGGATCGCGTTCGGCAGCGGTCCTGCCGATGTCCTCGAGGTCGTCGCGACCCCTGGGCACACGAGCGACAGCATCAGCCTCCTCCACGACGGTGTCCTCTTCAGCGGCGACACGATCCTCGGGGAGGGGACGACGATCGTCACGTACCCGGAGGGCTCGCTCGGCGACTATCTCGCCAGCCTCGATCGCCTCCGTGCGCTTCTCGATGCCGGTGAGTACACCCGGATCGAACCGGCGCACGGTCCGACGATCGATGATCCCGCCGAGGTGATCGACCACTACCGCACCCACCGGCAGGAGCGCATCGGCCAAGTCCGCGCCGCCCTCGCCCAGGGTGCGACGACGGCGGCTGAGGTCACTGACGTCGTCTACCATGACGTCGATCCCAGCGTCCGCGGCGCCGCCGAGCAGATCGTGCGCGCCCAGCTCAGCTACCTCGGTGAGCTCTCTGCCGAGGATGCGTAGAGTCTCAGCGGGCGACCGCCTCGGGTGACTCACCACCGACGGGCGACGATGACGCTCACAGAGGGACCCGAACCGATCGGACGGACGACGAACGCCCCGACAGCTGTCGGGGCGTTCGTCTCACTCTGGAGGCCGGTCGGGGGCCTGCGGGTGTGGTCAGCGGGCGCGGTTGCGCATGCGCTCCATGTCGAGGATGACGACCGAGCGCGCCTCGAGGCGGATGAAGCCACGGGCGGCGAAGTCGGCGAGAGCCTTGTTCACGGTCTCACGGGAGGCGCCGACGAGCTGGGCGAGCTCCTCCTGGGTGAGGTCGTGCGCGACGAGCACACCGTCGGGGGCCGGCTTCGAGAAGCGCGCGGCAAGGTCGAGCAGCGCCTTGGCGACACGACCGGGAACGTCGGAGAACACGAGGTCGCCGACGGTCTCGTTCGTCCGGCGCAGGCGCTGGGCCAGGGCCTTGAGCAGGTTGAGTCCCGCCTGCGGACGATCCTTGAGCCACGTCGTGAGGTCCTCATGCTTGAGGCTGAGCAGCTCGGACTGGGAGACCGCAGTGACGGTGGAGGAGCGCGGACCCGGATCGAAGAGGCTGAGCTCGCCGATGATCTCACCCGGTCCGACGACGGAGAGCAGGTTCTCGCGGCCGTCGGAGGACTCGCGGCCGATCTTGAGCTTTCCGGTGGACACGATGTAGAGCTCGTCTCCGGCATCGCCTTCGTGGAAGAGCACGGTGCCCCGGCGGAGGCTCCGCGGGTTCATGAACTTCATCAGCGCGCTCGTCGATTCGTCATCGAGTCCGGCAAATAGTGTTGCGCCCCGCACAACTTCTGTATCCACAATGTCCTCCTTGTGATGGTCTCCACACATAAATCTACCTGGTCAAGGGTACCTATACCACCAAATGCGCGCGTGTGGGCGGATGAATGAGGAATATGAGGGTCTGTTGTCGTTTCCTGGAGACTGCCTCGCTTGGGTCCCTTCATGTGTGAGCGGGACAACTGCGGTTTCGATTCCCGCGGATTAGGATGGTGAGTCGTGTTGACGGTGGCAGAGAAGAGTGCGCGGAAGTTCGCGAAGGAGACCCCGCTGGGGAAGAAGCGACGTGCCCGGAAGATCAACCGGATCCTCGCCGAGGTGTACCCCAACGCCCAGGTCGAACTCGACTTCGCGACCCCGTTCCAACTCCTCATCGCCACCGTGCTCTCCGCACAGACGACGGACATCCGCGTCAATTCGGTCACCCCCGGACTCTTCGCCGCCTTCCCCGACGCGCACGCGCTCGCGGTGGCCAACCTCGGCGAGGTCGAGGAGCTCATCCATTCGACCGGGTTCTACCGGGCGAAGGCCCGCAACATCGTCAAGCTCGCCGGCGACCTCGTCGACAAATACGACGGTGAGGTGCCGCGGACGATGGAGGAGCTCGTCGAGCTCGCCGGTGTCGGACGGAAGACGGCGAACGTCGTCCTCGGCAACGCCTTCGACACCCCGGGCATCACCGTCGACACCCATATGGGCCGCCTGGCCCGCCGGTTCGGGTGGACGACGGAGACGGACCCGGTCAAAGCCGAAGAGGACATCGCCGGACTCTTCGAGACCAAGGACCTCACACTGCTCTCGCACCGGGTGATCTTCCACGGCCGTCGCATCTGCCACTCCCGCAGACCCGCATGTGGAGCTTGCCCGCTCATGACCCTGTGCCCGTCGTTCGGCATCGGCGAACTCGACCCCGAGAAGGCCCGTGAGATGTTCCGATACGAGATGGCGCCCTTGGCATGAGCGATTTTCTCCACGGGCTCCATGACGCCGACCGCTCGGCATCGGAGTCGACCGGCGCCGAGGCGGCGGGCAGTGACAGCCCGGCCGACGCCGAGCTGCGCGATCAGCTCACCCGCCTCGCCGCCTCGAAGGGTTCGCCGCTGTGGCTGCGCCGGGCGAAGACCCGCGGTGATGCCGTCGTCCGCGACGCCGCCGTCCTCATGCTCTTCGGGCGCGGCGGGAAGCCCCGCACCGCCGCCGGACGCGACGTGCTGCCGGCTCTGGCGGACAAAGGCGTTGCCGACGTCGACCTCGTGCTCCTCCAGCGCGCGAGCACGCTGCGCCACCACCCCGGTCAGGTCGCCTTCCCCGGGGGCGGACGCGATCCCGAGGACGACTCCCTCATCGCGGCAGCCCTGCGCGAAGCCGAAGAGGAGGCGGGCATCGTCCCGGCCAGCGTCGACGTCCTCGGCCAGCTCGAGCCGCTCTACATCCCCGTGAGCAAGTTCCAGGTCACCCCCGTCATCGGCTACTGGGCGGTGCCCGGTGTCGTCGCCGTCATGGACGAAGCCGAGTCGTACTCCGTCTACCGCGTCGCCATCGCCGACCTCGTCGCCCCGGCCAACCGCGGCAGTTTCTCCCGCCCCGACCTCGCAC
>NZ_SCMW01000099.1:0-4787 GCF_005502845.1 Brevibacterium sp. 2SA
CATTGACACCGTGTGAGGCGGATCACCAGACTGGGCGCATGAATGAGGGTGAGCTGTTCTCCGGTCGCGCCGACAGCCGCGCCGATGTGCAGGGGATGCGTCCGGGCGCCGAGCAGGGAGGGGCCGGGGCCGAAGTCCGGTCGCGTCCGCAGCCCTATCCCGGCGAGGTCGACACGATCGGAGCGAAGCATCTCGGCTTCGCTCCCGAGGAGTACCTCGCTCGCATCGCCGCGGTGCGGGGGCGGATGAGCGACCAGGGTCTGTCGGCGCTCATCGTCACCGATCCGGCGAACATCTACTACCTCACCGGCTACAACGCGTGGTCGTTCTACACTCCGCAGCTGCTCTTCGTCCCCTCCTCGGGTCCGCTCACGCTCTTCATGCGCGATATGGACGCCCGTGGGGCCACGCACACCTCGTGGCTGCCGCCGGAGGACATCGTCGGCTACCCCGAGCGCTATGTGCAGCGCCCGCACATCCACCCCTTCGACTGGGTCGCCTTCGCCCTGCGTCAGCGGTGGGAGGTCGCGCGCGCCTCCACCTCGCCCGTGGGTGTCGAGATGGACTCGCACTTCTTCTCCCCGCGGGCCTTCCGCGCGCTCGTCAACGGGGTGCCCGAATGGCGCCTCGTCGATTCGTTCGAACTCGTCAACTGGATCCGGGCGATCAAATCCCCGGCCGAACTCGCACTCATGCACCGGGCCGCCGAGGTGACGACCGCGGCGATGAACGCGGCCCTCGAGTCGATCGCCGAAGGAGTGGGCCAGCATGAGGTCGCCGCCGCGATCGCCGCCGCGCAGATCCGCGGGCACGACGCCGCCTGGGGTGACTATCCGGCGATCGTGCCGCTCATGCCCACCGGAGAGAGCGCCGACACCCCGCACCTGACGTGGACCGACAGAGTGTTCGCGACGGATGAGTCCGTGAGCATCGAGCTCGCCGGAGTCCACCGCCGCTACCATGTCCCGCTGGCCCGGACGGCGGTCGTCGGCCGTCCGAAGCAGGAACTCGTCCGTCTCGAAGGGGTCGTCGCCGAGGCGCTGGCAGCCGTCCTCGACGTCGCCCGACCCGGGGTGCCCACCGCGGAGCTCGCGCGGACCTGGAATCGGTCGCTGGCCCTGCACGGACTCGAGAAGCCGAGCCGCCTGGGCTATTCGATCGGCATCGGCTATCCGCCGGACTGGGGTGAGCGGACGATCTCGATCCGCACCGAGGACGATCAGATCCTCGAGGCGGGGATGGCCTTCCACCTCATCTGCGGCATGTGGATGAACGGCTACGGCTACGAGCTCTCCGAATCGATCCTCATCACCGACTCGGGTGCTGACACGTTCACGGCGTTCCCGCGCGAGCTCATCCGCCTCTGATCGGTCGGTTGCGCCTCTGATCGGTCAGGGCCCCTCTGACGGTTCGGTGCCGGAGCGCCGAGGCGGCCGATCCCGCGGGGGCATCGGACCGGCCAGGTCGACGAACTGCCGGATCACCTCGGCGGAGGGCTGTGCAGCCATCAACGGCAGGGCGAGCACATAACGGGTGAAGATCGTGCCGACGATGATCACGGCAAGCCGCCGGGCCGTCCGATTGCCCACGGCGGCGGCAAGGCCGCCGAAGACGGCGTTCTCGAGATAGCTGCTCAGCAGTGCCGCGCGGGTGCCGTCGGACGCGATTTCGCGAGCGAAGCGCACGAGGCGAGGCCCGTGGTCGGGGTGATCCCAGAGACGGACGATCCCGGTCGCGAGCGCCGTGACGTCGAGCGTGCCACCCGCAGTTGCTGCGCGCACGACATGGTGTGGAGCAATGGTCAGCGAGAGTGCGGTGAGAATGAGATCGTCTTTCGACCCGAAGTGATAATTGACCAGCGAATGGCTCACGCCCGCGTCGCGAGCGATCCGTCGTGTCGAGATCGTCGCCGGATGACCGTCCGTGAGCAGCCGTTGAGCCGCGGCGATGAGCTGCTCGCGGGCATCCGAACCGTCGGCGGGTCGACCGGGTCGTTTATTGACCATGGTGGCATTGTGGCAGGTTCGGGTTCCATCGTGGGGGTATGACAGCGAACGTGAAGACACTGACCGTGGACTGTGTCGTCGTCGGCGGAGGTCCGGCCGGGCTCATCTGCGGACTCATGCTGGCTCGTGCCGGTGTCGAGACCCTGGTCATCGAGAAGCACAGTGATTTCCTCCGGGACTTCCGCGGTGACACCATTCATCCCGCGACGCAGGATCTGTTGGCCGAACTCGGTCTGCTCGAGGACTTCCTCGTCCTTCCCCATGCGGACATGGCACAGGTGACGCTGAGATGGAACTCGGATCAGCTTGTGCTCGCCGACTTCTCGCACCTGCCCACCAGTCGGAGGGTCATCAGCTTCATGCCGCAGTGGGAGTTCCTCGACCTCATTGCCCGTGCTGGGGTCCGCGAGGACGGCTTCACGCTGCTGCGGAGCACGGAGGTGACCGGCGTGGTGACCGAGGCAGGGCAGGTCGTCGGTGTGCGCACTCGGTCCGGCGACGGTGATGGCGAGGTCAGGGCCCGGCTCGTCATCGGCGCGGACGGTCGCGATTCGACGGTGAGAAGAGCAGTCGGACTTGTGCCGCGGACGCTCGCCAATGCCATGGACGTCCTGTGGTTCCGCCTGCCCAAGGTCGCTGCTGAGACGCTGCCCTTCGCCCAGGCCGGGGCAGGATTCGTCATCGCGATCGATCGGGGCGACGGTTTCCAGGTCGCCCACGCCATCCCGGCAGGGACATGGGACGCGTCGCCCGAGGCGCTCATCGCCCTGCGCAGGCGGATAGCGCGCATCGCTCCGGAGCTGCGGGCCCGGATGGAATCCGTGGGTCTCGACGACCTGAGACTGCTGCGCGTGCGGCTCGAGAGACTGCCGCAGTGGTCCGCCCGCGGGGTGCTGTGCATCGGCGATGCCGCCCATGCGATGTCACCGGCGGGTGGTGTCGGGATCAATCTGGCGATCCAGGATGCTGTGGCCGCCGCCCGTGAACTCGGACCTGTGCTGAGGGAGCGCACACCGTCGACACGGGAGCTGCGCGCGATTCAGCGACGGCGTGCGTGGCCGGCGGCAGCGATCCAGTGGATCCAGCAGCGCATCCAGCCGATGCTCCTCGCCGATGATCCTCACTCCCGCCCACCGCTGCCGTTGCGGCTGATCGACCGGTTTCCCGTACTCGCGCGGGTGCCGGGACACATCATCGGAATGGGTCTGCGTCCCGAACACATCCGGAGACGACGGACGTTGCGGCGGATGCGCTGAGCGCTGCTCGTGACCTCTGAGGGGACGATCGGCGACCTGCCGCGAATTCGCTCGCTCAGGCAGCCTGTGCACGGGGAGGCTGTGTCGATGGGCCGGAGTCGTGAGAAGCGCAGTGGAGGGCGCGGCAGTGCGCGCAGGACGTCGGGCAGGCTCGGGCAGCCGCCACCGAGGCGGCGCCCCGCTCACGCGAGGAACTGGAGCCAGAGACCGATGGCCAGGGTGTTGAGGCCGACGACGAGGAACGCCCGGCTGAGCACCCACGAGCCGTCCCGCGCATCGGCGGCTCCGGCGCCGGAGAGCTGGACAGCCATCGCGACACGGGGCGGAGCGGCGAGCGCCGCCAGTGATCCTGCGGCGTTGCCCGCGGCGACGGCGGTCAGCGGCCCCGCTGCCGTCCCCTGACCGGCGACGGCGAGGGTGCTCGCGAACATCGCATTGCTTCCCGTGTTCGACCCGGTGAGCACGGCACCGATCGTCGACAGCCACGGGGCGAGCACGAGGAGTCCCGTCGGCAGCAGGTCCCCGAACGCGGTGCTCATCCCCGAGGTCGTCATCACCCAGCCCATGAGCATGAACGCCGCCGTCGCCGCCCCGATCGGCACCCACGCGCGCGCCGCACGGACGATCGCCGGGCGCAGCGACGCACCGTCCCTGCGCTCATCCGTTGATCCGTCGTCCCTCCGCTCACCCGTCGACCCGTGCCCCCTCTGAGCATCCGTCGACCCGCGGGTCCGCGAGAGCGCTGCGACGAGGCAGGCGACGGCCAGCCAGAACGGGGGAGAGGCGAGACTCTCCATGAGCGGAGACGGGAACACGGCAAGGAGCTCACGCGCGGCGAGGATGCCGAGGGTGAGAACTCCGTAGGGCAGGACTGCTCGCCCGAGCGCTGCGGTGACTCCGGCGAACCGGCCGCGCACCGCCAGCGGCACGCCGAGGCCGACGATGACGACGAGGGACCCGATGATGCCGGCCGGCGCCATGCCGAGAAGACGGTTGGCGAGGAGGATTCCGCCCCACAGCAGCCCGGCGGCCCCGATCATCCCGAGGGCACTCCCGAGGCGGGGACGCAGGAGGACGAGAACAGCGCAGAGGACCACGGCCACCGGGATCGCGTTGACCCAGGCCGTCGCCAGACCGAGGTCATCGACATCGAAGCCGGCGAGCGCTGCGGCCACCGTCGTGCCCGGTCCGAGCGCACCCCATGGGACCGCGACGAGTCCGAGGAGCCCGAGGAGCGCCGAATGCCGCAGCGAACAGCCGAGATGGCGGAGGATCGGCACGCCGATCGTCACCCCGATGCCGAAGCCCGTGACGGATTCGGCGAAGGGGACGAGGCCGAAGACGACGAGGGCGACGCCGAGGGACCGGCTGGGCACCATCGCCTCGACACTCGAGGAGATCGTGCGCATCGCACCGGTGGCCTCGAGGATGCCGGCGAGCATCATCCCGAAGAGGAGGATGAGGACCACCTCGGCGATGAGGGGGAAGTAGTCGCCGGCGGCTCGGGCGACGAGGGGGAGGGGAG
>NZ_SCMW01000009.1:0-86457 GCF_005502845.1 Brevibacterium sp. 2SA
GGGCGGGAGCGGGGGTGGATGCTGAGTCAGCAGTCATATGATCCTCCTCGATCCCTTCGATGGTCTGCCAAGTCGACCCGCAGGTCAAGGACGATCCCTCGGAGTTGCCGGCAACGCCGCGCCTAAGGGTCTCCGGCGGTGCCGCGCCCAAGGGTCACCGGCGGCGCCGCGCCCAAGGGTCACCGGCGGCGGCCTCGGCGAAGGCCCGGGCTCAGCCGAGGTTAGCGGAGGGGCTCCGGCGGGCCGCGATGAACGAGCGGATGCCGAGGATGATGTAGATGATGAGGAGGACGAACGTGATCGTGCTGACGATGACCGCGGCCGGGCGCTCGGCGGTGCCGGCGAAGAGGGCGCCGAGCTGCAGGACGTTCATGAACGTCCCGATGACGCCGAGGAGGGCGACGACGAGCGCGATGTGGATCCCGATCTTCGGGCGGCGGATGCCGATGACACCGCAGATCGCGATGACGAGACCGAGGAACGCGGGGATGAGCGCGGTCACGCTCGCCATGGCGGTGGCGAACCACGCGATGACTCCGAGGACGATGAGGACGATTCCGAGGCCGATCGTGATCTTCGGCATGAGCAGACTCCTTGGTCAGGTGCGCTGTGTACGCAGATGTGCGTCCGTGCACCAGCCTAGTGGGGGTGATTGCGCGCCGTGGACGATCCCCTAGTGTGGGACGCGGACGCTCGCGAGATGGAATGTGGGTTGTCCCCACAGTCGGCCCCCGTCCGACCGATGGAGTCGGCCGTGTCCGGCTGGTGTGGTCGGGCAGGTGCCGTCCGACGGACGGAGTTTCAGAGAGGAGATCGCCGAGGTGGTCGAGACCCGCGCTGTCGCCTTCACTCCGATCAAGGGGACCCGGCACAGCGTCCAGCCGGACGTCGAATTCGATGCGCACGGTCCGCTCGGCGATCGTCGTTTCTGCCTCGTCGATGCCGCCCGCGGGCGGGTTCTGCGGACCGTGCAGCATCCCTCGCTGCTCTCCGTCGTCGCGCGCCTGCAGGGGTCCCAGCTGGTGGTGACGCTGCCCGACGGCACGACGGTTGCCGAGGCGCCCGAACTCTCCGGCGAGACACTGACCTGCGATTACTGGGGGCGTTCCGTCGAACTCGGCCTGATGACCGGCGCCCACACCGAGCTGTTCTCCGACCACCTCGCGCAGGCGGTGCATGTGGCACAGGCCCCGCGCGGAGCGATCGTCTTCGGACAGCCGCTGACGATCGTCGCCACAGCCTCAATCGCCGAGGTGGCGCACCGTGCCGAGGAGAACCGCACCGGGGCAGCCGGGCATGCCACAGCGGCCGACGGTGAACGGTCTCAGCCGATCGGCGATACCGCGGTGGCTGAGCTCTTCCACCGCTTCCGGGCGACGCTCCTCGTCGAGACCGACGAGCCGTTCGTCGAGGAGTCGTGGCTGGGGCGGGTGATGACCCTGCGCGGGGCGGTCGACGGGCTGCGCGTGCGGATCGGGGGACCGGTGCCGCGCTGCGCCGTCGTTGATCTCGACCCGACCACTGGCGAGCGCACCGACCGTCTGCTGCGGACGCTTGCCGCGACGAGGGCGCCGAACCGTGTGGGTGAGCCCTTCTTCGGCGTCTACGCCGAGGTGGTCCAGCACTCCGGGCGCTGAGCAACCCAGAGCTGAGCAACCCAGCGCAGAGTAGCCCAGCGCAGAGTGGCCCGGCGCTGAGCAACCCATCGCAGAATTGCCGAACGCTGTCTTGCCGAGCGTCCGGACGGCTGCTGAGATCCGAGGCTCGTGGCCTACGTGACCGCGCCGCGAACCTGGTATTCGGGGGTGTCCCACAGGCGGTTGTCCAGGATGTCGCGCAGCGCCTCGACGGTGTCCCACACGTCGGTGAAGCCGAGGTAGAGCGGGGTGAGGCCGAAGCGGAGGATCGACGGTTCGCGGTAGTCGCCGATGATGCCGCGGTCGATGAGCGCACTCATGATCGCGAACCCCTCCTCATGGGCGATGGAGACCTGCGAACCGCGGTGCGCATGGTCGCGCGGGGTGACGATCTCGACCGGGTGAGCGGCCAAGCGCTGCTCGACGAGGTCGATGAAGAGGTCGCTGAGCGCGAGCGACTTCTCCCGCACCACGCCCATGTCCGCGCGCGCCGCCACGTCGAGGCCCACCTCGGCGACGGACATCGACACGATGCCCTGCGTGCCGGTGAGGAAGCGGCGGATCCCCTCAGCAGGGGCGTAGTCCGGGCTCATCTCGAACGGCTTCGCGTGACTCCACCACCCCGACAGCGGCTGGGCGAACCGGTTCTGCAGGTCTTCGGACACCCAGATGAAGGCCGGGGAGCCGGGGCCGCCGTTGAGGAACTTGTACGTGCACCCGACGGCCATGTCGGCGCCGTCGCCGGCGAGGTCGATGGGCAGAGCGCCGGCCGAATGGCACAGATCCCAGATCGCCAGGGCGCCGCCGGCGTGGATCGCCTCGGTCGTCGACCGCATGTCGAAGAGCCGGCCGGTGCGGTAGTTGACGTGGGTGAGGACGACGAGGGCCACCTCGTCGCTCATCGACTGCGGGAAGCCGGCGGTCACCTCGGCGTCGTCGACGAGGCGCACCTCGTACCCGTCGCCGAGCTGCTCGGCGAGGCCCTGGAGCATGTAGATGTCGGAGGGGAAGTTCTCCCGCTGGGTGAGGATGATCCGGCGGTCGGGGGCGTCCTCGCGCTGGATGCGCAGCGCCGCCGAGGCGGCCTTGAAGAGATTGATCGACGTCGTGTCCGTGACGACCGTGCTGCCGGCGCCGCCACCGACGAGGCCGGAGACCTTCTCGCCGAGGGCGGCCGGCATCTCGAACCAGCCGGCGGTGTTCCACGAGCGGATGAGGCCGGTGCCCCATTCCTCGGCGATGACTTCCTGCGCCCGTTCGGCAGCGCCGCGCGGGCGTGCGCCCAGCGAATTGCCGTCGAGGTAGATCGTGCCCTCGTCGATGATGAAGTCGTCGCGGAAGCCGCGCAGGGGGTCAGCGGCGTCGCGGCGTTCGCAGGCGGCGCGGTCGAGCTCGGTCATCGGGGGTCCTTCCTTCGCGGGTCGGTCACTGTCGGGCGGTGACGACGGTGACACGTCGGATCGTCTTCCCATCGTGTCAAAGATGCGAGACGATCGATGCGGAAGTGAACGATCGACGGAAAACCTCTAGGAGAATGGTGAATCATTCGAGTCTCATCACCGATCACCGTGCCGAACCGGGTGCGCCCCTGGCCGCGACCGACCTGGCGATCCTCCGCGAGCTCAGTGCCGATGCCCGGATCTCGAACAAAGATCTCGCCGAACGGGTGGGGCTCGCGCCCTCGACGTGCTCGGGCCGGGTGAGCGCCCTGCGCCGGCGCGGGGTCATCAAGGGCTTCCACGCCGACATCGACTGGGAGGCGCTCGGTCTCACGGTCTTCGGAATGGTCTCCGTGCGGATGACACCGGTCGGACGCGCCGCGATCGCCTCGGTCATCGCCCGCCTCCTCGAGGTGCCGGAGACCCTCGAGGTCTTCCAGGTCTCCGGTGAGCGCGACCTCCTCGTCCACATCGCCGCGAGCCACCCCCGCGGTCTCCACACATTCATCGAAGAGCATCTCTCGGACACGACGATCGCCCACACGCAGACGAGCCTCGTCTTCGGCCACCACCGCGGGTGAGTCCGCGAAGTCCGGTCAGTCCGCCGAGGTGGGGCCGTTCGGCCGCTCGCCCCGCGGATTCCCGTGGACAGGCTGCCGTCACGGTCGTTCGCCGAGGTGGGGCCGGGTTACCGTGACCGTTGACTCGGAGTCGGCGACCGGTGAGGATGAAGTGCGGCACCGCATCCGCGCGACCACCTCACTGCGAAGGAGCAGTCATGTCCCAGATCTTCGTCAACCTCCCCACCCTCGACCTCGAACGGGCGAAGGCCTTCTACTCGGCGCTCGGCACGCAGATCGTCCCCGAGTTCTCCGACGACAACGCTGCATGCGTGAAGTGGGACGACGCGATCTTCTTCATGATCCTCGCCAAGGAGTATCTCCAGACCTTCACCGACAAGCCGATCGCCGATCCGCACTCCGTGGCGCAGGTGATGACCGCGCTCTCCCGGGAGTCCCGAGCCGACGTCGATGCGATGCGCACCGCGATCCTCGAAGCCGGCGGCGGAGAGAACCGCCCACCGACGGATCACGGGTTCATGTACGGCATCAGCATGACCGATCCCGACGGGAACATCCTCGAGTTCATGTGGATGGATCCGGCCGCCGCCGAGGCGGGACCGGAGGCGTTCGCGCAGACGGAGGCGACAGCCGATCAGCCTCTGTGAGCCGCGAGGACCTCGAGCACAGCGTCGCCGTAGCGTTCGAGCTTCTTCAGTCCGACACCGCTGACCTGGCCGAGGCTGTCAAGCGATGTCGGTTTGGCTTCGACGATGCCGTAGATCGTCGCGTCGGGGAAGATGACGTAGGCGGGCACGCTCTGTTCCTTCGCCTGTCCCGCGCGCCAGGACCGCAGGGCGTCGAACAGCGCGGAGTCGGCGGCGTCGAGTGCGACCTCGGGACCGCCTCGGCGCTTCGATCCTGAGCGCGAGCCACCGGACTTCCTCACCGGATCGACGCGCATCGAGACCTCGGTCTGCCCCCGCAGCACCGGGTCGGCGGCGGGCCCGAGGACGAGCACGCCGTAGTCACCGTGGGATTCGAGGAGTCCGCGGGCCAGGCTCTGTCGGATGACGGCCTTCCATTCGCCCTCGGACAGGTCGGCGCCGACGCCCCACACGCTGAGGCTCTCATGGTCGGAGGCCCGGGAACGGTCGTTGGCACTGCCGCGGAGAACGTCGATGACCTGGCCGGAGCCGAAGCGCTGGCCGCGTTCGCGGTCGAGGCGGATGACCGTCGAGAGCAGCTTCTGCACGGCCACGGTCGCATCCCACGTCGCCGGGGGTGTCAGGCAGGTGTCGCAGTTGCCGCACGGAGCGGACTCCTCGTCGAAGTAGCGCAGCAGCTGGACGCGGCGGCAGTCGACTGTCTCGCACAGGGCGAGCATCGAGTCGAGGTGGGCCATCACGCGGCGTTTGTGGGCCTGGTCGCCCTCCCCGGATTCGATGAGGCGGCGCTGGGAGACGACGTCGCCGAGGCCGTAGACCATCCACGCATCCGCGGGCAGGCCGTCGCGACCGGCTCGTCCGGTCTCCTGGTAGTAGCCTTCGACGCTGCGCGGCAGGTCGAGGTGGGCGACGAAGCGGACGTCGGGTTTGTCGATGCCCATGCCGAAGGCGATCGTCGCGACCATGACGAGACCGTCCTCGCGGAGGAAGCGGGCCTGGTGCTCGGCGCGCACCTCGGCGGGCAGACCTGCGTGGTACGGAAGGGCGGGGATGCCGCGGGCCACGAGCGCCTCGGCGAGCTGTTCGACCCCGCGCCGGGACAGACAGTAGACGATCCCGGAGTCACCGGGGTGTTCGGTGGTGATGAAGCTGATGAGCTGGGAGCGGGCCGAGGCCTTCGGCTCGATCCGGTAGGTGATGTTGGGGCGGTCGAAGCTCGCGACGAAGTGCTCGGCGTCGCGCAGCTGCAGGCGCTCGGTGAGCTCGGCATGCGTGGCCGGGGTCGCCGTCGCGGTCAGGGCGATGCGGGGGACGGCGGGGAAGCGGTCGGCGAGCACCCCGAGGCCGAGGTAGTCGCTGCGGAAATCGTGACCCCACTGGGAGACGCAGTGCGCCTCGTCGATCGCGAACAGGGAGATGTCCGCCCGCTCGAGCAGCTGCATCGTCCGGGGGAGGACAAGGCGTTCGGGGGCGAGGTAGAGGAGGTCGAGCTCCCCATCGAGGAGGCGGCGTTCGACGTCCTGCGCTTCGTCGATGTCGAGGGTGGAGTTGAGGTAGGCGGCCCGCACGCCGAGGTTGTCGAGCGCCGCGACCTGGTCGGCCATGAGGGCGATGAGTGGGGAGATGACGATGCCGGTGCCCTCGCGCACGAGCGCGGGGATCTGATAGCAGAGCGATTTGCCGCCGCCGGTGGGCATGAGCACGACGGCATCACCGCCGCCGACGAGGCGGTCGACGATCGCCGCCTGCTGGCCGCGGAAGTCCTCGTAGCCGAAGACATCGTGGAGGACGTCGAGGGCGGAGGTCGTGGCTGGGGCGGTCATGCGCCCAGCCTAGTGGACGACCCTGACGCGAGTGTTCAGGACCGGCGCGGGGGCCGCGATAGGCTGGGTGGGGAGACCCACCGGCGAGCTGAGGAGAGCTGCATGGAACCGAACAGGCGCACGATGATCACCTCCGCAGGGGCTGTCGGCACAGCCGCGGTGGTCGGACTCACCTCGGCGTGCAGCTCCGACGATTCGGGATCCGGTGCGGGGTCCTCGGCGTCGGCGCCGCCGGATGCGACCGTGCCGGCGAGCGATGTGCCCGTCGGGTCGGGCATCGTCGTCGACGAGGCCTACGTCGTCACCCAGCCGAAGCAGGGGGAGTTCCATGCCTTCTCCTCCGTGTGCACCCACCAGGGGTGCCAGGTCCGCACCGTGACCGAGACCGAGATCGTGTGCCCGTGCCACTCCTCGCGCTACTCGGCGACGAGCGGCGAAGTGCTCTCCGGTCCGGCGACCGAAGCGCTGCCGACCTACCAGGTCACCGACTCCGACGGGACCCTCAACCTCTCGGCCAAGTAGTTCTTTCGCTCGGCCGCTCGGCCGAATAGCCGCACCGCACGGCGCAGCAGCTTGACTTCGCAGTCCAGCACCTGGGCTTCACGGCTCAGCAGCTGTCGCTGCGGCCCAGCTGTCGCTGCGGCCCCGCCGTCACTCCGCGGTGACGCTCGCGTCTTCAGTCGCCGGGGGAGTCGGGGCGGTCGTCGGGCTTCTTCGCCGATTGGATGCTGTAGGCGCCTCCGATGCCGACCAAGAAGCCCATGACGGCGAACGGGACCGCGAAGAGCGGATCGAAGAGCAGGAATCCCACGATCCCGCCGAGGATCGCTGCGATGACTGCGGCCGTCCACGACTGTGCGCTCGGACGCGGGAGCTGTCGATTGACCATGATGCATTCTCCTTGATGTGTTCTCGTGCGTGTCTTCTCTCGAGTTATCCGACCGGCGGTCGTTGTGCCTTAAACGGTGATCGTCGGTGCTCTGTTCGGCGGTCGTCGGTGCTCTGTTCGGTAGTCGTCGTGCTCTGATCGGCGGTCGTCGGCCGGTGGTGCCCAGCATCGCGACCGATGGCGCTCACCCCAGGAACAGGCCGGGGAGGACGAGTGCTCCGGCGATGGCGGCGGCGAACGCCGCTCCGACGACGAGGCGCGGAACCTCACCGCGTGCGACCTTCGGATCGGCAGCGCTCCACGGCAGGTCCGGCCACACCGAGGCGGCGCGGAATGCCGCCCAGACGCAGGCGACCAGCGCGGCCAGCCACACCCAGAGCGCGGCGTCCGTCCATCCCCCGAAAGCTCCGATGAGACGGATGAGCAGGACGAACGCGACGGCCGGGAGCAGGCCCGCAAGCAGCTGACGGCGCGACTGGGCCCGTCGGCCGGCGGCCAGCGCGGTCCACGCAGCGTACGCGAGGACGAGGGTCGTGACGATCGTTGAGACGAGGGCTGCGCTCATGAGCGGTCTCCTTCGATTCGGGCGGAACGGGGTGCGGTGGGAGGGAAGACGGTGCCGGGGACGGATCGCGCCGAGGCGGCCCCCACCTCGGCGGACTCAGTGGAGGGGGACCCAGCGGAGGGGGACCCAGCGGGAGCTGTTCCGGTGGGCTGGGGCGCAGCGGAGCCGGACGCAGTGGAGATGAGGTCGATGGCGCCGTCGACGGAGATCGCGGAGTCGGCGAGGACGACGATCCCCGTGCCTGCGTCCGCAGTGAAGCCGAGGAACGAGCTGTACCCGCCGGTGCCGCCGTTGTGCCAGGTGATGGCCGGGGTGCGCCCTGTCGTCGTCATCCACGCGAAGCCGATGCGGTCGGCCTCGTCGAAGTCGGCCCGCGGCAGGGCAGCGACGGCTCCCGGCGCGGTGCCCTCCATCGTGGCGCGCAGCCAGATCGCCATGTCGTCCGCGGTCGACCGGATCGCCCCTGCGGGGGCCGATGCGCCGAGGGTCCAGGGTGCCGCAGGCAGTCCCGATGCCGTGTATCCGTGCGAGAGCCCCGTCGCCGAGGCGGGCACGTACGTCCTGCTCATCCCCAGCGGCTGCGTGATCCGCTGCTTCACGAGCTCCCGGTAGCTCATGCCGCTGACCTTCGCGAGCGACTGCCCGAGGACCGCGAACCCGAAGTTCGAGTACTCCGGGGTCGTATCGCTGACGTCGGTGTCGCCGAGGGTGCGGATGAGGTCGTCGACGCTGCCGCGGTACGGATCGCGGTGGAGGTAGGACGCAAGGACCGATGCGACCGCATCACCGACGCTCGGCGCCGGTTCGACCCTGGGCAGTCCGGAACGCTGCATCGCGAGTGAGGACAGGGTCACCTCGGCGGCTTTCCCGTCGAGCTGAGGCCAGATCTCGCCGAGGCGGGTCCCCTCGGTCACCTCACCCCGGTCGATCGCATCGGCGAAGAGGGCGGCGGTGAAGGTCTTCGTCAGGGAGCCGATCTCGAACTCCGTGGTCGCGTCGGCACCCGTGCCCGCCGTCGTCACGGTGTCCCCGTCGACCTTCGCGACGGCGACGTGCTGCCAGTGCCCGCTGCCGAGCGCGGCCGCGGTGGCCTCCATGAGCGCTTCATCGCCGGTGACGTCACCCTGGAATCCGCGGGGGAGAGGGGTGAGGAGGACGGCGACGATCGCCGTGAGCGCGGCCGCGGTGACGGCGATCGCCCGGCGCCGAGGTGTCCGCCGGGTATCCGTGTCAGTGGCGGATGTCATAGTCATGGCAACTCCTGATATCGAGTGATTGAGGTGATGCGATGCAGAGGCAGAGGTGATGTGACGGGTCGACGATGTGCCTGACCAGGGCTGCGCTGATCCGGTGAGTCGAGCGGTCCGTGAGGCGGCTGGTCAGTGAGTCGAGTGGTCAGTGAGGCGGCTGATCGGTGAAGCGACTGGTCGGTGATGTGGTGGGGTTGGTCGTGGTGTCGGTTGGTCGATGAAACGGCTGGTCGTGGTGCCTCGGGCAGGTCAGGGTGTGTCGGGCGGCGCGGCGATCGCCGCCGGTGGGGTCATTGGGTTCCGATGAGGATGAGGGTGAGGAGCGGGATGACCTTCTGCGCGGGCACGCGCCAGTGGCCGCGCGGGAAGTTCTCGAGCCAGCCGGCGGCGGCCAGCGCCTTGAGATGGTGATAGATCTGGCCGGTCGTGCCGAAGCGGTCGTCGGCACTGAGCTCGGCGACGGTCGTCGCGCCCGAGTGGATCGCCTGGAGGAGTGCGAGCCGGACGGGGTGACTGAACGCCGACAGGGCTGGTGCGGCCTGTGCGAAATCGATCTCGTCGAACCCTGTCGCGGTCAGCCCCATCTGCCACGCGACTGGGGAATCGGTGCCCGGCGGAGTGACCTGACCGGCATAGGTGACGCCGCCGCCGTCGCCGAGGCGCTCGACGAGTCCGTTGAGGACCCAGAACGTGTCGTCATCCGGCCCGCCCGCAGAGAAGCGGGGCGCCGAGGCGCCGCGGGTGGTCGCCTGTTCTCCAGTGGTCGCGCGCTCACCCGATCGTGTGTGCCCACCATCGGTCGCCTGCGCACCCTCGCTCGCGGTGGCCGGTTCCCCCTCCCGAGAACCGTCGAGCCCCCGCGTGCTTTCGAGCTCGGCCACCCGCGCTTCGAGGGCCCCGAGGCGAGCCTCGAGGGCGGTGCTCGCGGTCGCTGGGGTGTGCGCGGAATCGGATGACGCGGTGCTCATGGCTCGAGAATACATGAATTACGTAATTACGTAAATAGAAGAATATTTGGCTACTGGGACTCGGTGGGGTCGGAGACCTAAACTGGACGGGTGATGAGTACTGAAGAATCCCGCACCGAACCCGTCGCCCCCGCCTCGGAGCTGATCGCCGAGGCCAGGACGATGGGCGCGCCGATGATCGTCCGCGGCATCCTCGGTGTCCTCTTCGGCTTCGCCACCGTGTTCTGGCCGCGTGATGCGGTCAATCCGATGCAGCTGTCCCTCGGCGTCGACATCGTCGATCTGCTCAGCATCGGCTACCTCGCGCTGCTCGCGCTCGCCCTCGTCTACCAGGCTCTGCGCTCGCCGCTGTCGGTGCGCACTGCGATCTTCGGCCAGGCGATCATCACGGTTCCGGCGATCGTCTTCCTCTTCATGGCCGACCAGCCCGCCGAGGTGCGCGCTGCCCTGAGCATCTGGGCCGTCCTCCACGGTCTCATCGAGCTGTGGAACTACCGCAAGCTCGTCCACCACCCGATGGCCTCGGACTTCCTCATCTCCGCCGCCGTCCACGTCCTGCTCGGCATCATCCTCCTGTTCGGCACCGACTTCCAGGCACTGGCGATCATCGGCTTCACGGGAGCCGCCTCGCTCATCGCGGGAGTGATCTTCATCATCGGCGGGTACTCGCGCATCAGCAAGGGCAGACAGGCCGCCCGCAGCGCGGATGCCGCCGACGACGCGCACGACACCGCAGCCGAATAACCCGCACCACCGACCGACACCCGACCTCCGACCCGAAGCCTGAGGTGAGATGAGCACTGTCGAGAACGACTACGGCCATGTGTCCCCCCTGACTCCGATCTCGGCGTCCGTGTCGTCGTCGGGCCTCCTCGGCGATCTCGCCGAGGCCAGTCGCGCCCTGCCCGATGAGCTCTTCCGGCGTCTCTTCCAGGTCTCACGGTCACCGTCGCTGCTCATCGCCACCGACTACGACGGCACGATCGCGCCGATCGTCGCCAACCCCGCCGAGGCGTACCCGCTCGAGAGCTCGGTCGATTCGCTCCGCGCGCTCGCGCTGCTGCCGTCGACCTCGGCGGGCGTCATCTCCGGTCGCAGCCTTCGGGATCTCGCGGCGATGTCCCGGCTGCCGCGCGAGGTCCACCTCTTCGGCTCCCACGGCGGCGAGACCGACAGCGAGGTGCACCGCGCGCTCGAACCGCGGCAGCGGGCGGCACTCGAGGCCTTCCGCCGCGACCTCGTCGACACCCTGCCCGCCGAGGTGATCGAGCACAAGACGGCGGGTGCGGCAGTCCACCTGCGCGGTCTCGACGACGATGCCAGGCAGAAGGTCGAGGACGGCATCGCCGCGCTCGTGGAGAAGCACGAGATCTTCCCGACCCGGGGCAAGCAGGTCGTCGACCTCTCCGTCGTGCCCTCGTCGAAGGCCGAGGCTCTGGCGAACCTGCGCGCGGAGACGGGTGCCGAAGTCGTCGTCTTCATCGGCGATGACCGCTCCGACGAGCTCGCCCTCGAGATCCTCGGCGACTTCGACCTCGGTCTCAAGGTCGGCGACGACGGGACGGAGACCCACGCGGAGTTCCGCATCGATTCGCCCGACGTCGTCTCCGTCGTCCTCGCCGCGATCTACGAGCTGCGCAAGTCGTGGCTGTTCGGTCGCGAGGCGATCCCGATCCAGCGGCACAGCATGCTCGGCAACGGGCAGTCGACGGCCCTCGTCGACCCGGGCGGCAGCATCTGCTGGATGCCTCACCCGCTGCCGCACTCATCGTCGATGTTCTCCGAGATCCTCGGCTCCGCCGCCGCCGGCTACTTCGCCGTGGGCGCCGAATCCGGGGTCGACCCGCTCACTCAGCGCTACCTCACGCATTCGACGCTGCTCGAGACCCGGTGGCCGGGGCTGAGCTGCATCGACTACCTCGCGCCCGTCGACGGCGCGAGCGACGACACGATCGTCGTCCGTGTCCTCACCGGCGACGCGCCCGCGCGGATCCGCTTCGCCCCGCGACTCGACTACGCCACCGTGCCCACCCGGCTCGCGCCGATCCGCGACGGGGTGCGCGTGCTCGGCACCTCGGAGCCGATCCGGCTCATCGCTCCCGGCGTCGACTTCGAGATCGTCGAGTCGGGACAGTCCCAGACCGCCGAGGCGGTCGTCGTGCCCTCGGACTTCCCCGGCGGCCAGGTCGTCCTCGTCCTCGCGTGCGGGTCGGGCACCGGCGACGCCCGGTTCATCGCCGAGGGCGGAGAGGGCCATGTCCGGGATCGGGCGCTGAACTTCTGGCGCAACTGGGCGAGCACGCTCGCGATCCCCGGCCATCACCGCGAGGAGGTCATCCGGTCCGCGATCACCCTGCGCGCGCTCTGCCATGAGCCCACCGGCGGCATCCTCGCCGCCCCGACGACCTCCCTGCCCGAGGGCATCGGCGGCGTCCGCAACTGGGATTACCGCTACACGTGGCTGCGCGACGGATCGATGACGGCGCGGGCGCTGCTGGCCCTCGGATCCACCGCCGAGGCGGAAGGGTTCCTCTCGTGGCTGACGGGGATCCTCTCCCACACGGTCGCTCCCGAACAGCTCCACCCGCTCTACGCCGTCGACGGTTCGGCACTGACCACCGAGGCGGTGCTCGCGCATCTGCCCGGATACGCCGGGTCGCGCCCGGTGCGGGTCGGCAACGCCGCTGAGCACCAGGTGCAGCTCGACGTCTTCGGGCCGGTCACCGAACTCCTCGACGAACTCACCGAGCGCCTCGGCGAGCTGCCCGAGGCCTACTGGACGCTGACGACCCAGATGGTCGAGGCGGTGAGCCGACGCTGGTTCGAGGCCGATCACGGCATCTGGGAGGCCCGGCGCGCGCCCAAGCACAACGTCTACACGCGAGTGATGTGCTGGGTGACCGTCGACCGCGCCCTGCGGATCGCTGAGCGCTTCGACAAGCAGTTGCCCGGGGCGTGGCGTCAGCTGCGCGAGGAGATCAAGAGCGACATCCTCACCCATGGCTTCAACGAGGAGGTCGGTGCCTTCACCGTCGCCTACGGCGAACCGGATCTCGATGCGGCGGGTCTGTTCGTCGGCTTGAGCGGTCTGCTCGAGGCCGATGACCCGCGGTTCATCGCGACCGTCGACGCCATCGAACGGGAGCTGCGCGTCGGGCCCACGGTCTTCCGCTACCGCTACGAGGACGGCCTGCCCGGTCTCGAGGGCGGGTTCCACATCTGCACGACGTGGCTCATCGAGGCGTTCATCAAGGTCGGCCGTATCGACGATGCGTGGGATCTCTTCCGGCAGCTCGACAATCTGCTCGGGCCCACCGGCCTGCTGCCCGAGGAGTACGACCCCGTCGCCGAGATGCACCTGGGCAACCACCCACAGGCCTACTCGCATCTCGGCTACATCCGCGTCGCCCAGATGCTCGACGAGTACCGTCCCAGCTGAGCCCCCAGCGCCTCACTCGTCGCGTCATATGGCTCGACGCGTCGCCTCACTCGACGAGGAGGCTGACCATCTCCGCGATGCAGGCCGGCCTCTCCTGACCCTCGATCTCGATGACGTGCCTGATGATCAGCTGCGTGCCCTTCGGGCTGCGCGTCACCTCGGTGAGGGTGGCGGTGTCGCGCAGTCGGGAGTCGACGAGGACGGGCTGCGGGAAGCGGACCTTGTTGAGCCCGTAGTTGATCTTCATCGACACTCCCTCGATCGCGAAGATCTCGGCGGAGAACTTCGGCAGGAGCGAGAGCGTGTAGAAGCCGTGGGCGATCGTCGCGCCGAACGGCCCGGCGGCCGCACGCTCCTCGTCGAGGTGGATCCACTGATGGTCGTCGGTGGCATCGGCGAAGGCAGTGATCATGTCCTGATCGACGGTCAGCCACTCCGACGTCCCGAGCTCCGTGCCGACGGCCGCCTCGACCTCATCGATGCCGGTGAGTGTGCGCATGTGGGTTCCCCTTCGATCCGATGGCGTGGTCCGGTCGGCGGCCGACATCGAGTCACTGATCGGACATTCGTTCGACGGCGGCCGTCCCCTCGCACTCTACTGCCGAACGACACCCCTTCGATAGGTTGGGGAGATGACTTCGCCGATCACCGACGACTCTCCACTGCTGACACAACCGCACTCGCCGAGGTGGCTCGACCGTCCCGCCGACCACCGCACCTACGAGGCCGCATCGTTCGTCGGTCACGGGCGGAAGACGTTCGAGCGCTGCGCCGAGGAGCTTCTCCACTGGGAGGTGAAGACCCGCAGCGGCTTCGACATCGACCCCGCCGGCGTCCGGGTGCAGGCGGGGCAGGAGCCGACGATCCGGGTGCGCTTGGGTCCGTTCCGCCTGCCCGAGCCCTCGCAGGTGCTTGCTGTCATCGAGGCGGCCGACGTCCGCGGTTTCACCTACGGCACGAAGCCCGGTCATCCGATCACCGGTGAGGAGTCATTCCTCCTCGTCCATCTCCCCGACGATCGGGTCTTCCTCGTCCTCCGCTCGGCCTCACGGGCAAGGATGGGGATCTGGCGCCTCGGCGAGCCTCTTGTGCGGATCGCGCAGGTCATCTACCGACGGCGCTACGCCCGCGCCCTGCGACGGCAGTGAGCTGCGGGCCCGGTGAGCTGCGGACACGGTGAGCCGCGGGCGTGGCTGGGGCGAATCCCGGGCCAGGAGCCGTTCTCGAGGTGGATCCGGCTCGAAGAATCGCCCGATCTCGAGCCGGATCCACCTCGGAGTCGCGCGGGGACCGTGTCCGCGGCACCGTATCGGACCATGGCAGCGACATCCGGGGAACCACCTCGGCGACAGAGCGGCGCCAACAGAGCAGTGAGAGGGCAGAGCAGTGAGCGGGCAGAGAGTCCCGCGTGCGGCGCGCCGGGGAGTCAGCCGCCCGCGCCCGCCACAGCGCGTCGACAACGACCGGTCCTCGAACAGCGAGCGCAGTGCGTGCGTTGAGCAGACGTAGAGGAGTCTCAGCCCTTGATGCTGTCGCGGGCGGGGACGTACTCCCAGTGCCAGGGCTCGTACTTCGACGACTTGGCCCAGTCCGGGTTCTCCCAGCCGTACTTGCCGGCGTTCTTGACCAGCCAGTCCCACGGGCCGGTCTTCGATTCGGTGCCGCCGCCGAGGTCGAGGGCGATGCCCCAGCCGTGCATCGACGTGCCGGGGCGGGCGGAGAGGCCGGGCTTGCGGCCGGCCACGGAGATCTGACCGGCGAGGTCGCGGTAGGAGTCGGTGATCGGGATCTCCTTGCCCGTCTCCTTCTTGTAGGCGGCGTTCATCTCGGCGAACGACACCGCGGCATCGGCGCGCAGTCGGTGTCCGCCCTTGCCGAGGTCGCAGAGCCACTCTTCGGGCAGCTCGCCGTTGCTCGCCCCCGCGCTGTACTTCTGATCGGCCGAGCAGCCGGGCAGTGCGCTCTTCTCGATCGCGCGGCTCGCGGCCTGTGCTCCGTCCTGCTTCGCGCTCGGCGCGCCGATCTCAACGCTCGTCGTGTCGTCGGAGGCCGGAATCGCGGCGTCGACGGATTCGGCGCTGACCTGCTTGGGGCCGGAATCGGCGGTCGCCTCGACCTTGACCTCGCTGCCACCGCCGGCGGTGGCGAACATCACGGCGGCAACCGCGGCACCGGTCACGGACAGACCCGACAGGGCCGTGACCGTCGTCGCACGCTTCCGGCGCACCGACCGCAGCAGCGCGCCGTCGGAACCGCGGTGACCGAAGTGCGCGGCACCGACCGTTCCGTGACCGGCCTCCTTGGCCATCGCCTCGGCGAGGGATCCCTACTCCACTCCGAGCTGCTGACGCAGGGCGATCGCCTGCGCTTCGGCATCGGGGAAGATCACCTCGGTGCGGGCACCCCCGGTGTCGGGGTCGTTGCTGAAGACGAGCCGGATCCCGAGCAGCCGCGCCTGCCCCTGCGCGATGACGAGACCGAGGCCCATGCCGCCGCCGCCGGCGGAGACGAACCGGGTCGGTCCCGTCTCGACGATGTCGGCCGGGTAGCCGGAGCCGGAGTCGGTGACGACGATGTGCTCGGGGCTCGTGGTGAGACGGATCGGATCAGCCCCGTGCTTGATGGCGTTGACGAGCAGGTTGGAGATGATGCGCTCGAATCGGCGGACATCGGTGACGAGGAGGGCGCCACGGGCGCCGTACTCCGCGTCGATCTCATGCCCGGCCAGGGCCCCGGAGGCTGACATCGTGCCGAGCAGCGAGCGGATCGCCTGGTCGATGTCGATGCGGGTGAACTGCGGGTTCGCGCGTCCCGCGTCGAGTCGGGAGACCTCGAGGAGATCCTCGACGAGGACCTGCATCCGCTGCACGCGATCCTTGACGAGCTCGGCCGGGCGCGAATCCTCGGTGAGCAGGCTCGCGGCGTTGACGAGCCCCGTGAGCGGGGTGCGCATCTCGTGGGCGAGGTCAGCGGTGAAGCGCTGTTCGGAGTCGATCCGCTCGCTCAGCCGCGTCACCGCGGTGTCGACCGCCGAGGCGAACGCCCACACCTCCTGATCCGATTCGTCGACGACATCGGCGATGCGGATCGACGTGTCCCCGGCGGCGATCTTCCGCGCCGCCTGGGCGCCGAGGGTGAGTCGGCGCGAGATGCGGCCGGCGACGAGCGAGCCGACGCCGCCGACGACGAGGGCGGAGCCGATCATGCCGACGAGCAGGGCCTGGTCGATGCGGCCGATGAGCTCCTGACTGTCGGCCGTCGACGCGCGCACGGAGATCACCTCGGTGTACGTGCCGACCTCGATCGGGGCCGCCGCCCACACGATCTCCTCCCCGTCGACCTCCGAGCGGATCGTCACCGATTGTCCCTTGAGCGCCTGCGCGCGGGCATCGGCAGGCAGCTGCGGATCGTCGATGCGGGCGTTGAGCGTGAGCACCCCGGTCTCGGAGAAGATGTTGACCGCGTTCGTCAGCTGGTCGGTCACGGTCGAGCGCATCCGGTCGTCCTCGGCCCGGGCCGCGGACTGGCGCAGGATGATGCTGCACGAGAGCACCGCGATGATCACGGACGCGACGATGAGGAGGGAGATCTTCCAGCGCAGCGACATGGCTCAGCCTGCGAAACGGTACCCGAAGCCGCGGACCGTCTCGATCATGTTCGCGCCGATCTTCTTGCGCAGGCGCTGGATGTGGACGTCGACGACCCGGGAGTCGCCGGCCCACTCGTACCCCCACACCGTGAACGCGATCTTCTCCCGAGAGTACACGTGCTCGGGCTGTTCGGTGAGCAGCAGGAGGACGCGCAGCTCGGTCGGGGTGAGGTGGACCTCCTCGCCGTCGACCTCGACGGTGAGCCGTCCGGTGTCGAGGACGAGGGACCCCAGCCGGGTGCGGAACGGTCCGAGCTCACCGGACTCCGGGGCCGCCTCGGCGGTCGTCTGAGGTGAGGACGCGGGGCGCGGGGGGATCGCCACGTCGTGCGTGTCCGGGCCCGGTGACGACGTGAACTTCCCGCCGGCGCCGAGGTAGGTGTCATCGGCCGCGAGACGGGACTTGATCCGCTCCCGGGTGTCCATGCCGGGGCTCGGCCCGAGGACTTCGGGGATCCCGTCGCCGGTGATGACGCCGCCGGGGCCGATGACGGTTTCGTGTTCGTCGATCGCCTCGGTGGTGGGGGAGTAGCCGAGCCGGTCGGTGCCGGCGGTGATGAAGCGGCGGACGACGGCGCGGATGCGGGCGTTGAGCACCTGCATGTCGAAGGGCTTGGTGAGGTAGTCGTCGGCTCCGGCCTCGAGGGCCTGGACGATGTCGATCGCATCCGAGCGGGCGGAGATGATGATGATCGGGATGGAGGAGCGCTCGCGGATCGCGCGGCAGATCGACGCGCCGTTCATCGTCGGGAGCATGAGGTCGAGGAGGAGGACGTCGGCACCGTGGGCGGCGACGAACTCATAGCCCTCACGGCCGTCGGCGAACGCCGACACCGTGTAATCGAACTGCTCGAGTCCGATCTGGGTTGTCTCGCGGATGACCTCGTCATCCTCGACCAGCACAATATGCATTACGACTCTCCATTTAGACGCGTGAAGCGTTGTCCCGGTTCAAACCTACCGTCATGCAGGCGGAATACCTGCACCGACCAGCCCGAGGGGCAGCAGTCCTCATCACCGTCGGCGTACATCGCCTCCTGGACGACGAGCGTGCCGTTCTTGCCGGGGCTGAGCGTGAGCTGATTGCCTGTGGCGATGAGCTCGAGGCGCGGTGCGCCCTCGAATTCGCTGACGACGACCCCGGCGATGACCTCGCTCATCTGCTGCGGGTTGAGCACCGTGACGACCTGGAACTTCCGGTCGCCGCTGAGGAACGGGGTGCCGAACTTCATGCACTCCTGGCAGTCGGCGACGACCTTCGCCGTCTCCGACGCCCGACCGGTCACCGCGACCCCCGAACTGTCCTCGATGAGGGTGCGGATGTCATCGAGCGAATACGGCTTGTCCGCGGGCCCGGAGTCCTCATTCGATTCGTCGAAGAGCGTCGGCGAGGTGCTTCCCGCAGGCTCGACGCGCAGCCCCCTGTCCGGCCCGCAGGCCGCGAGCGCGACGAGCAGCGCAAGCGCGCAGGCACACGCGACCAGCGTCCTGAGACCGCCTCTGGTCAGGACGCCTGCCGTGACGGCAGCGCGCGACGCGTGCGCAGACCTGCGCACTGGAGTGGGGATGGGCACGCTGTCATTTTCGCGTGTTCGCCCGCACTCGTCCACTTGGTCCCGGATCGGGGAGCGGCCAGGAGCCGGGTTCAGGGGTGGTCGAGTGCAGGGGTCGGGGGTGCTCGGTGGTGCTTGGCGGTCAGGTCCCCGGCTGTTGGCCTGTCGGGTGCCGGGGGGTCAGGCCGCCGGCTGTTGGCCTGTTGGGTGCGTGGGGTGGTCAGGTGCCGGGACACAGTCGCCCGGCCCCCGGGTCGGGGGTCACTCGGCTGTCGCCTCTCAGCCCGAATCGGTACCCTGGTGGTATGGCAACGTCGAACTCTGCGAAGAAGTCCTCCAGCACCGTGTCCTACAAGGATGCGCTCAAAGTCGGGCTGGTCTGCGGCGTCGCCGTCCTCATCCTCTCGATCATCGTCACCCGCGCCTGGCAGGACTCCGACGCGTTCGGTTACGCCTTCATCTACGCCGGCATCGCATTCGTCCTCGTCAGCGCCCTGTCTGCGGTGCTCAACTGGGTGATGCGCAACGACACGCAGAACGACGACCAGTCCTACCCCGTCCTCAAGTAGGGCCTGCGGGAAGTAGGGCCTCCGGGGCGGGCACGAGGATCGTCGCGCCGCCTCTCTGCGCCACCTCTCTGCGCCACCTCTCTGCGCCACCTCCACGGTGCCGCCACGGCTTTTGCGCCACCTTCATGGTGCCGACCCGGCTTCTGCGCCACTTTCATGGTGAAATTCGAAGCAGATTCGCCATGAACCTGGCGCGCAATCGCTGTCGACCTTCCGCAGTTCTTGGTGCCTGCGGTGTGATGCGCACGCTCTGATGCGCTTCGTCGTGCGTGCTCCGGTCTTTGCGCCCAACAACCACCTGCTCTCGCTCTCGGGCCACCACCGGCCCTCGGATCACCACCAGCGCTCGGGCTCAGAGCACTCGCTCACCCGCAGATCACCACAGACCTCAACCTCGGACCACCACAGGCCTCACCCTCAGATCACCAGGGTGTCCGTGTGCCAGCGCGTCAAGTGCGCGCGGATCTTCCGCTCCAGAAGCACTCGATCGGTGCGACTGGTGACCTTGAGCGTCGTCCACCCTGCTGCCTGCAGAGCTTCGTCCCTGCGGATGTCGCGATTCCACTGGTCCTTCGACTCGAAATGATGTCCGCCTTCATACTCGAGCGCGAGTCGAGCCTGCTCATAACCCAAGTCGGGCTCGACGACCCTTCCGAGCATCGGGCAGAACACCTGCGGGTGGACTGTCGGCTCGGGCAGTCCGCGGCCGATCGCCCACAGCCGCAGGTCGGTCTCCTGGGGAGAGTCGACGGTCTCGCGGATGAGCGCGCAGGCGGCTTCGATGTTCGCTCGGGCGCGAAGGTAACGGCGCTGCCGCAGGGCGCCTTGCAGCTGCGCAAGCGAGCAGAGCGGCGGGCCATGCCATCCGCCGACCATCGCATCGCCGAGCGCGACCAGCGCATTGCGACCGAGCACGCCCGCGAGATCGACGAAGAGATCTTCGGGCGCCTGCAGCGGCAGCTCCAGCCACGTTCGCATCCGCAGAGTGCGCGGCCGATGGAACCTGATGCCGGGACGACTGACCTTCGTCAGGGGATCGGTCGACGCGAGATGCAGGGTGGAGTTCGCGCGATCAGCGGGAATCGGCAGGCCGTAGAGGCGCGCCGCCGTCGGCCCGACACCGACTGCCGTCGGGCACAGCAGACGCACTGCCCGCAGCCTGACGTTCTCGTGCATCCACTCCTCATCGGCCCACGACGGGGTGGGGTGCCGCACCTTGGCGGTCTCGTCGATCCGGACTCCGCGGTAGAGGTGCCTGCGTGTGCGGTCGAACTTGAGCGCGTGCGTGGTGACGCCCAGACGGCCGGCGTCCGCTGACCTGAAGAGCGACGGGTACTCGCGATACTCAACGTGCAGATCCATCCACCGAGGCTGACCCCGAGTGAGCGGCAGTGTGAACAGCCGCCGATCGCCCTGTGGACGGCGCGCGTGCGTCCACAGGCGCCCCGCGCACGAGCCGGCGGTCCTGTGGGTACGAGTTACACCCGCCCCGAATGCGTGAACATCGACTCCATCGCCCCAGGTGAGAAACGCGCTGACGACGACTGCCCGGACAGTGACGGAGGGAGCGGTGAGATGCGCCGAGGTGGCCGGTGCGATCCCGCCGGCCGCGCGGGCCTGCCCGTGCACAGCGGAGAGCACATGAGTCAACGACCCTCGACCGGCCTGCGCTCGGGCGCACAGACCGCCATCTCACCGTCGGCGCCGTCAATCAGACTTCGACTCCCCCGGAACACCGCCTCAGCTCACACGCTCGACCCGGGAGCCGCCTCGGCGCAGGATGACGGCAAGGACGCCGACACCGGCAAGGACGACGAGGCCGCCGAGGGCCGCGAACATCGGGCCATCCGTCTGGGCGACGGACTGTCCGCGGAGCGCCTGCACGGTGGCCAGGGCGACGACGCCGAGATAGAGCAGCGCGACGATCCGCACGAGGCCGACCCGCACTGACGCCGGGCGCAGCCGCGGCCACCGGCGCCCGAGGAGGACGAGTCCGAGAGCGACGAACGGGATGATCTGGAGCGCGTGGATCCCGAGGAAATGGGGGACGCGGATGTCGCCCGCCTCGGTGTTCCAGCCGGTGATCGGCATCATCGGTCCGCCGTCGACGGCTCCGACGCTGTGGGCGCCGGCCAGGCCCTGCGCCTCGGCGGCGTCCATGTCGACGACGTTGAGCTCGCCGACGGTCATGAGGAACGCGATCGCCATGCCGATGAGGCCGATCGCGGTGCCCCAGCGGATGCCGGCGGCGATGCCGCGGTCGGGCAGCCGACGGAACGCGAGCACGAAGCCGAGGACGAGATTCGCCAGCCACACCACGGTGATGAGCCCGCCCATGCCGTAGTAGAGGCCCGCGTCGAGAGGGGTGCGCACGTTGAAATGGCTCATCTGACCGCGGATGATCTGCACGACGATGAAGGCGAGTTCGACCGAGATCCCGATTGCGATGATCGTTCCGAGCACCCGGCCGATGCGGTTGCGGCGGGGCAGGAACTGGAGCATCCAGGCGATAGTCACGGTGTAGATCGCGATCGAGATGCCGAACTTCGCGGCCTTGTGCCAGATCGGGGCGCCGACGAGGGTGCGGTCGTCGGTGAAGTACCCGACCGTGGCGATGGCGGCGATGAGGGCGGCGAAGACCGCGGCTGCGATGAGGGGGCGATGGAGTCGGGAGAGTCCGGAAACGATCGTCGCCGGACGCAGAGTGGTCTCGCCGAGGCGGCCCGTCGACGCGGAGGTCACGCCGTTCTCCCGGGGCAGTCCGACGTCGTTGTCAGATAGTCCGCTATCCATAAATAGATAGTAGACTATCCGACGTGGGCCTGCAAGAGTGTTCGGCGAGGGAACGGATGGGGAGGGCGATGCGGATATCTCAGCTCAGCGAGCAGACCGGGGTGCCGATCCCGCGGATCAAGTACTACATCCGCGAGGGCCTCGTGCCGCGGGCGACCGTCACCGCCGAGGATCCCGGCGGCTACGGGAGCGACCATGTCCACCGGGTGCGGCTCGTGCGCGCGATGGTGACGATCGGCGGCATGTCGATCGCGTCGGCGCGGGCTGTGCTCGCCGAGCTCGATTCGCCGCAGCCGCAGGTGCCCGTCGCGCTCGGTCAGGGGATCATCGGGGTCAATGCCCGCCCCGGCGACCCCGATCCCGGTGGTGGGACGCCGAGTTCCCGCGAGCGGGCCGCCGCCCTCATCGATGCCCTCATCGCCGATCGCGACTGGAATCTCGCGGCGGATGAGCCGGCGCTCGCCCCGCTCATCACCGCAGTGGAGACGATGATCGACACGGGGCATGAGGATCTGCTCGGTCATCTCGATGTCTACGCCGAGGCGGCCGAGCGCATCGCCGGCGCCGACATTGCGAGCCTCGCCCCCACCGACGACCCCGCGGCGATCGTCGAGAAGTCCGTTCTCGGCACGGTGCTCGGCTCGGTCTTCATCGACAGCCTGCGCAAACTCGCGCACTCCGACCGCGCGAGGCGCCTCTTCTGGCCGGCCGAGGACATCGCCCGCGCCGCTCGCGAGGATTCCGCGGAGGCCGGGGAGTTCGGGGAGTCCGGGAAAGGGCCGGACGGGGCCTAGAAAGTACCCGGTCTGGCACCGCCACTCAGGTCTGCGGAAGTCTGGAGGCGATTGTGCGCCGCCCCCATGGTGATTTCGGAGCTGAGATCACCCTGGTGGCGGCGCAGAACACTGGGGCCCGCCTTGAGGCTGGCGAGGGGCCGCCGAGGTCGCCCGAGGAGTCCGGGAAAGGGCCGGACGGGGCCTAGAAGAACCGGGTCTGGCACCGCCACTCAGGTCTGCGGAAGTCTGGAGGCGATTGTGCGCCGCCCCCATGGTGATTTCGGAGCTGAGATCACCCTGGAAGCGGCGCAGAACACTGGGCCCGTCTACCGGAACCGCAGGAGCCGGAGGCTGTTGAGGACGACGAACACCGAGGAGAACGCCATCGCGGCCCCGGCGATCATCGGGCTGAGCAGCCCGGCCGCGGCGACCGGGATCGCTGCCGTGTTGTACGCGAAGGCCCAGAACAGGTTGCCCTTGATGAGCCCGAGCGTCCGCCGCGACAGGCGGATCGCCTGCGGGATCTGCCGCGGATCCGACCGCACCATCGTGATGTCCGAGGCCGCCATCGCCGCGTCCGTGCCCGAACCCATCGCGATGCCGAGGTCGGCGCCGGCCAGGGCCGCGGCATCGTTGATGCCGTCACCGACCATCGCGACCGAGCGCCCGTCTGCCTGGAGTTCGTCGACGACGGCGATCTTGCCCTCGGGACGAACGTCGGCAAAGACCTCGGTGATCCCGAGCTTGCCGGCGACCGCCTCGGCGGCTGAGGCATTGTCCCCGGTCAGCAGCACTGTGCGCAGTCCGAGGCGATGGAGTTCGGAGATCGCCGAGGCGGCCCCGTCCCTCACCTCGTCGGCGACGAACGTCAGCCCGCGGAAGTCCCCGTCGACGGCGAGTGCGACGATCGTCGCGCCCGCCGGAACCGCGTCGGGTGTGACGTCGACCGTGATCCCGCGTTCGCGGAGCAGATCGGGCCGACCGGCGATGACCTCGCGTCCATCGATCCTCGCCTCGAGTCCTCCGCCGGGGATCGCGGTGAAGTCCTCGACCCTCGCCGAGGCGGTCGCCGCCCCGGCCGTGACACGCTCTGCCCGTGACGCTTCGACGATCGCGCGGGCCACCGGGTGCTCGCTCTGCTCTTCGAGGCGCGCGAGCACGGCGAAGTCCGCGTCGGTCAGCTGCGAGCCGATGAGCGTCATCACGCCCGTCGTCAGGGTCCCGGTCTTGTCGAGCACGACGGTGTCGATCGACCGCGTCGACTCGAGCGCCTCGGGGCCCGAGACGAGGATCCCCAGCTGCGAACCGCGGCCCGAGGACACGGCGAGGGCCGTCGGGGTCGCCAGACCGAGCGCACACGGACACGCGATGATGAGCACCGTGAGTGCCGCATGCAGGCCCATCGCCCAGTCGCCGCTGACGAGCCCCCATGCGAGGAACGTCAGCACGCTGATGACGAAGACGATCGGCACGAACACCGCGGAGATGCGATCGGCGAGGCGCTGCACGGCCGGTTTGCCCAGCTGTGCGCGGCTGACGAGGTCGGCCATCGCCGCCAGCGTCGTCTCCGCGCCGACGCGTTCGGCTCGGACCTCGAGCACCCCTGAGGTGTTGATCGTCGCACCGGTGACGGTGTCGCCGACCCCGACCTCGACGGGGGCGGATTCGCCGGTGAGCATCGCCTCGTCGACGGCCGAGTGACCGGCGACGATGACCCCGTCGGTGGCGATCTTCTCGCCCGGACGGACCCGGAAGACGTCACCGACGCGGAGTTCCGCGATGGGCACCTGCACTTCGACGCGCTCGCCGGAACCGGATAGGTCACCTGAATGAGGAGACCCCGGACCGGTACCGGATGCGGCCTCGCCTGCCCCCGCCTCGGCGCCGGGAGAAACCTCACCGGGCGCACGCAGCACGGTCGCCGACTTCGCTCCGAGGTCGAGCAGCTTGCGCAGGGCCGCAGTCGCTCGGTTCTTCGCGCGATCCTCGGTGAGCTTGCCGATGAGGAGGAACACCGTGATCGCCGCGGCCGCCTCGAACCACACGTGGTAGGTCCCGGGAATCGCCCAGCCGTGCCCGTCGACGACTGCCCGCAGCAGCGTCGCATACGAGTACCCGCTGGCGACGATGATGCCGACGCTGACGAGGGTGTCCATCGTCGTCGACCCGCCTCGGGCGGCCTTGAACGCCGCCGAGTGGAACGGCCACGCACCCCACGTGACGACGGGGAGGGCGAGGAGTCCGACCACCCACTGCCAGCCCGGGAAGTGCCAGCTCATCACCATCGAGACGGCGATGATCGGCACGGCGAGGACGAGGGAGCCGAGGAACCGCGGCCGCAGGTGCCGGGGGTCGTAGTCGACGATCTCGGGACCCGCCGAGGCGGCCTTCCGCACGCTCGCCCCGTACCCGGCCTTCTCGACGGCGGCGGTGACGTCGCCGTCGGTGAGGTCGGAGTCGATGACGACGTGGGCGGTGTTGAGCGGCAGGTTGACCTCGGCGGTCACCCCGTCGAGGCGCGAAAGCCTCTTCTCGATCCGGGCCGAGCACGATGCGCAGGTCATTCCCGTGATGTCGAGATCAACCTCGCGCGACATCACTTGACCTCGTAGCCTGCTTCGTCGACCGCGGCGCGGATGTCCGCGTCGTCGAGGTCGGCCGTCGAGGTGATCGTCACGGGGGAGTCCCCGCCGGCGTTGAGGTCGACGGCAACGTCGGTCACGCCGGTCAGCGCGCCGATCTCCTCCGTGACCGAGGCGACGCAGTGGCCGCAGGTCATTCCGCTGACGGTGATCGTGGTGGTGGTCATGTCTCCTGCTTTCTTCGCACGTCTCGCCGGTCGGTTGACCGGCGATTGACGCCGTGCCTCATCAGGTCAGCGCCGCCTCGGCGGGATGACCGTCCCGAGAGGAAGGGGGACGGAGCCCTGGAGGGGCGCTCAGCTCTTGATGAGTCGGGCGATGGCGGCTGAAGCCTCCTCGATCTTCTTGCGCGCTTCGTCCTCGCCGGCGGCGGAGGCGTCGACGACGCAGTGAGCGATATGCTCTTCGAGGAGGTTGATGGAGACCGCGTGCAGTGCGGCTGTGGCTGCCGAGACCTGGGTGAGGATGTCGATGCAGTACTTGTCCTCATCGATCATCTTCGCGATCCCGCGGACCTGTCCTTCGATCCGCTTCATCCGGCGTTCCAGAGCGTCTTTCTGCGGGGTGTATCCATGTTGCTCAGTCATGACCTGACTTTATACCCCCATAGGGTATGACGCAACCCCCGCCGAGGCGGTCCCTGTGCGATTCGTCTCATCTCCCCGCCCGCTTCGCCTCGGTGCTCCTAGAATCGAGGCATGCGTGCTGTCAGACTGTTCCGCTTCCCCGTCAAGGGGTTCCCGGCAGAGGAGATCGCCGAGGCGGTCGTCGATGCCGACCGCGGCATCCTCGGCGACCGGGTCGCCGCCTTCACGAACGGAAGCCTCGACGTCCCCGCCGACCAGTGGCAGCGATACTCCGCCTTCACGGTCCTGAAGAACGACCCTGACCTGCAGAGATGGCACGTCGCCAGTGCCCCCGCCGAGGCGGTCCCTGAGCTCACCCTGACCGCGCCGGACGGGGAGGCGACGACCTTCCGCGCCGACGACCTCGAGAGTCGGGCCGAGGCGGCGGAGTTCCTCGGTGCCCGCATACCCCCTCAGGGCAGGTTTCCGCGCAGTCTCGTCGTCGCCGGACAGGGCATGTTCGACTCCCGGGAGTCCGGGATCTCGCTCATCAACCCCGCCACGGTCGCGGCCATCGGAGCGACCGACGAGGGGCGGGCGGCGCTCGGTGCCGGCGACGACCTCGACCCGCTGCGGTTCCGTGGCAACATCCTCCTCGACGGGCTCGAGCCGTTCGCCGAGTTCGGTCTCATCGGCACGATCGTCCGCGTCGGCGGGGTGCGTCTGGCGATCAGCCAGGCCATCGAGCGCTGCCCGGCGACGACCGTCAACCCGGTGACCACCGAGGTCGACGTCAACGTCCCGCGCCTGCTGGCCTCCGCGTGCGGCCATGTCCACTGCGGGGTCTATGGGCGGATCCTCGAGTCCGGGGTGATCACCGCCGGCGATGAGATCGTCATCGAGGGCGAGGCGCCCCGGGAGTTCGTGCCCACGGCGCGGACCCCGCGTTTCATGACGGTCCTCGACTCCCGGCAGATCTGCCACGACACCGTGGAGATCTCTCTGCGCGACGAACTCGGCTGGATCCGGGAGTTCGACGAGCCGGGGACCAATCTGCGCGTCCACCTCGAGCTCGGGGCACCGTTCTGGCGGACGTACACGATCACCGACGTCACCGACGACATCGTCTCGATCGCCGTGCGCACGCAGGGCAAGGGGTCGCGAGCCGTGGCGGGCCTGGCGGCCGGCGAGCGGGTGCTCGCGTCAGGACCGCATGGCACGATGACGGCAGATCGCGTCTTCGGCGGCACGACGGCGCTCATCACCGCAGGCATCGGGATCACCCCGAGCCTCGGACTGCTCCGCGAGGCGGCCCGCGAGCCGGTGGCCGTCGGGGTCGGCGCGGCCGGCGGCTCCGTCGCCGGCAGCGCTGTGCCCGCAGCCGAGCGGCTCAGGCTCCTCCACGTCGACCGGGACCAGCGCACGGCGTGCCTGTGGAATCGGCTCCTCGACCGCGCTCATGGCACCGGCCTCCCCGTCGAGGCCGAGCATCGGGACACCGCGGTGGCCGGCCGGCCCGACCACGCCGAGCTCGTCGGACTGCTCGCCGGCTGCGACAACGTCATGGTGTGCGGGCCTGCGGACTTCACGCGCGCCGTCCTCGCCGCGGCCGACGAGGCGGGGGTGCCCGGCGTTCACCAGGAGACCTTCGCGTCCCCGCGGACCGGGATGACCGAGGCGATCGCCGAATGGCCACCCGCCGAGGTGACGCTGGCCGATTCGGGGACGAGCTTCCTCTGGGAGCCGGCCCAGGGCACCCTCCTCGAGGCGCTCGAGGCGCGCGGCATGCAGGCGGCGAGTTCATGCCGCGGCGGATCGTGCGGCACCTGCTCGGTTCGGCTGGCCGCCGGTTCCGTCGCCTACCCGATCGAACCGGCCGCCCAGGTCGACGCCGACGAGGTGCTCGTGTGCTCGGCCGTCCCCGCCGGTCCGATCAGCCTCGCCCTCTGAGCGTTCCGACCGGGCCGGACGGTCTGGGCAGCATAGGCCGTGCCGGACAGGCCGGGCCGGACAGACCGGGCAGCACAGTCCGGGTGACACAATCCCAGCACGGCCGGGTGACACAATGGGGCCATGACGACCCCGGCTGACGAGACGACGCGTCCGACGTTGTCACGCGCGCTCGTGCGCCCCGTCGTGCGGCTCAGCCGCCGGGTGCGCTACGGGGTCGCCGGACGGATCATGTTCGCGAACTCCGTCATGCTCGTCGGCATCATGATCCTGACGACGAGCCTGCTCTACCTCCAGCTCTCGCAGATCAACACCGCCCGGCAGCAGGATCTCCTCCGCTCGGCCGCCGACAGCATCTCGCTGTCGCTCGGCATCGTCGACGCCGGAGAGACCGACCTCAGCGACGACCTGCTCGCGCCGTCCTCCCGCGCCGACGTGCGTTCGATGCTCGACAACGTCGTCAACGAATACCGGTTCGACACGGCAGCGGTCGTGCCCATCGACTACCTGCGCACTCCGCCCTCGCTCGGATCCGCCGACCGCCGGGTCGCGATGGAGCGCAACATCGTCACTGCCTCCTCGGGGGACATCCCCGATGATTCGATCGACCAGCTCGCCGCGTCGATCGGCCCCACCCGGATCCTCAGCGGCCGCTCCGTCGTCCGGTTCCTCGACGACGGCGGGGAGGGCGGCGGCACGATGTACGTCGTCACCCCGGTTTTCGCCAAGCACTTGGGCATCGACGAGGTGGGACCGAACACCGTCGTCGGCGCCGTCATCGTCGGCAACTCCGCCGACGCCGTCCGGGCCGGATTCCTCGCCCAGAGCAAATGGCTCATCGGCATCGCGATCGCGACTCTGCTGCTCGGCATCGGCGCCTCATGGGTGACGTCGCGCGGTCTGCGCCGGGTCACCGGTGACTACGGCGCCAACGAGCTGCGGAGCATCATCGAGTTCTACTCCTCCGTGCTCAAAGCGGTCTCCGAAGGTCTGCTGCTCATCGACCGGTCGCTCGGGATCGTCCTCATCAACGCCGAGGCGCGCCAACTCCTCGGTCTGCCGAGCGTCGGAACGAAGCGGCAGGATGCGGGAGCGGGGTCCGCAGCGGGTCCCGCCGAGGCGGCAGGTCAGGGCACCGCGACGGGTGCGGGTTCCGGTGACGCGGTGGGTGAGGACACCGCTATGGACGGGGCGTCCGACAACGCGGCCGGTGCGGGATCCGCCGAGAGCCGGGAGCAGACCGAGCCGACGAGTGAGTCGACGGCAGTCGCGGACGCCGGGGCGACTGCGGACTCCGCAACAACTGCGGACTCCGGGGCGAAGCGGGACGCCGGGGCGAAGCGGGACGCCGGGGCGAAGCGGGACACCGGGGCGAAGCGGGACACCGCGGCAGCAGGGGACACCGAGGCGACCGGGGCCTCCGCGACCGCCTCGGCGAGCGCGAAATCCACCACCGCCTCGACGAGCGCGAAGCCCACCACGACCACCCCCGACGCGGTCGAATCGACGACACCCGAAGGCGGGATCCCACTGTCGGACCTCGAGCTGCCCGAGGCGCTCATCGACCTGCTCGCCTCGGGCCGCTGGGCCCGCAACGAGTTCCACTACACCGACGATCGGGTGCTCATCGTCAACCAGCAGCCGACCGATGAGGGCAGCGACACGTGGGTCGTGACGATGCGCGATCACACCGAGCTCGCCGAGCTCACCGGTGAGCTCGTCTCGGTGCGCTCGTTCTCCGATTCGCTGCGCGCGCAGACCCACGAGTACGCGAACCGCCTGCACATGGTCATCTCCCTCCTCGAGACCGGTCACGTCGACGAGGCGATCGACTTCGCCGCGAAGGACCTCGACGACCTCAGCCGCGTCACCGGTGACGGGCAGATGAGCTTCGACCATCCCGTGCTCTCGGCGCTCCTGCTCTCGAAGATCGCCCAGGCCGGGGAGGTCGGCATCGACATGACGGTCGACACGGTCGGACTCACCGGCAGCCTCGGCGGGGACGACCGGGACCTCGCGACGATCCTCGGCAACCTCATCGACAATGCCTTCGACGCCCTGAGCAGGCAGGACGTGCTGCCGGAGAACAAGCGCGTCCACGTCCACCTCAGCGGAGCGGGGGGTGCGAGCGGGTTCACGATCGAGGTCAGCGACGACGGCCCCGGCATCGCCGAGGAGGACCTCGATGCGATCTTCGAGCGGGGCTGGTCGACGAAGCACGACGGGGTGACGACCGACAGCGGGCGCGGACGCCAGCAGACGGGCACGCGGGGTGTCGGACTCTCACTCGTCGTCCAGGCCGTCCGCCGCCTCGGCGGGGCCATCGACGTCCAGGGCCGCGGCGAGGACGGAGACGAGTTCAGCGGGGCCTCGCTCACCGTCTGGCTGCCCGACGACATGGCCGCGGCACAGCGGACTCGGACTACCGAACAGTAGCGCCGGCGCTGGCCACAGGGAGGCTTGCCGACCGGTGCCGCCGGGTGACGACAGCCGTCGTCGCTGATGTGCCGAGCCTGGAACACATTCGCCTCAGCGCCCGCCGGACGGCGGTCTAGACTGGCGGCATGCCAGAGAGTTCTCAGCCTGATTCGAGCATCGGTGTGCTCGTCGTCGAGGACGAGGCCGTGGCGGCCCGCGCCCACGCGAAGTACATCGAACGCATCGACGGCTACCACGTCGCCGGGGTCGCGAAGAACGCGACGCAGGCGATGGCGGCGCTGACCGGCAAGATCCTCGGCCTCGACCCCGAGGGCATCGCTCTCGTCCTCCTCGATATGAACCTCCCCGACGGTCACGGCCTCCAGGTCTGCCGGGCGATCCGCGGACAGCGCGTCGACGTCGACATCATCGCGGTCACCGCCGCCCGCGACATGCAGATCGTCCAGGAGGCGCTGTCCTACGGGGTCGCGCAGTACATCATCAAGCCCTTCACCTTCCCGGTCTTCAAGTCGAAGCTCGACGCGTACTCCTCATTCCGCAATCGCCTCGGCGCCGACTGCCCCGACGGCGAGGTGACGCAGAACGAGGTCGACACCGCGATCGCGGCTCTGCGCACGCACACCGTGACCGCGACCCCGAAGGGCGTTCCCGACGGGGTGCAGGAGGAGGTCAGAGGAGTGCTCACGGACAAGCCGGGGCAGTCCGCCGCCGAGGTGGCCACGAGCCTCGGCGTCTCCCGGGTCACCGCGCGCCGCTACCTCGAGGCGATGGCCGACGCGGGCATGCTCGAGCGCCGTCCCCGCTACGGCTCCGCCGGTCGCCCCGTCCTCGAATACACCGTCGTCGAACAGGAGTGAACCGGCCCCTGCGGGTCGGCGGCGGGTTCATCCCAGGGTGCGCAGGTGCTCGATCGCCAGCCGCGCGCAGTAGCCGATCGACGCATCGAGCTCCGGTTGGGAGAACGTCGCGATCGACGACCGGGTGAACACGGCGATGCTGTAGGCGGATCCGTCGCTGTCGACGACGACCCCGGCCTCGTGCCGGAAGTTGAGGAACGTGCCCGTCTTCCCGTAGTACTGGACGGCATCCATCGGAAATCCCGCCGCGATGCGATGGCGGAAGATCTGCTTCCGCAGCAGACGCCGCAGCGTCTCCGATCCTTCGGGTCCGAGCAGCTGCCCGGTGTGGATGAGCTCGAAGAGCTTCGCGGTGGCGCGCACGGTGCCGGTGTTGAACGCCGAATCCGGCAGCAGCGGGACCCGTCCGGAGCGGGCGTCGGCGGCCGCGACGGCCAGGGCCTGCGCCTCATCGCCGGCGGCCACCTCGGCGAGGACGTCGTAGAGGTGGGACATCGGCGAGGTCACCTCGAACGACCGGATCCCGGCGCGGTGGAGCACGGCCATGATCCGGTCGGGTCCGACGAGGTCGAAGAGGGTGTCCGCGGCGGCGTTGTCGCTGACCGACAGCGCCATCGCGGCGAGGTCGCGCACGCTCATCTCGACGGGGTCGAGGAGTCCTGCGATCCCCGTCCCACCGGGGGTCGAGTGCGCCGGGTCGACGAGGAGGCGCTGCGTGAGGTCGACGGTGCCGTCGGCGGCCGCGTCGAGGAGTCCGGCGATGACGGCGACCTTGCCGACCGAGGCGAGCGGAATCCTGGCCGATTCCCGGATACCCAGCGACCGGTGCGTGCCGAGGTGCTCCGCGTAGAGGAAGCCCTGCGCGCCGAGGCTGGTCCACACTCCGTTGATCTCGTCGATGACGGCCTCGCTCATGGTCGGAACAGCCTCTCGTCGGCGTAGCGGCCGTCCCCGCCCTCAACCACCGCGTGTCCGCGATGGGCGCGGGCCCCGAGGATCTCCGCGATCGCCGCTCTCAGCGCTGGGGTGGTCTCCATGAGCCCGGCGAGATCGCAGCTCTCCGACCCGACGACCTCGACGCGGCGGGCGAGTTCGACATCGCGCAGACTCCGGTGGGGAAGGCTGTGCGTGCGCGCCGTCTGCGGCGTGCACAGGAGCACCGACCCATGGGCGAAGACGTGGGTGACCGCCTCGAACTCGGAGTCGGCGACCCGCAGCTGCCCGAGGTGGACGCCGCGGGCGACGAGCGGGGTGAGCAGACCGGAGTCGTGGAGGAGCCCGGCGTCCTCGGGCAGGAGCGTCACCGACTCCCGCTCCGCGTGCCGACCGAATCCCATGCCCGGCGGCATGCCCCGCAGGTCCGCGGCGCTGATGCTTGAGGGTTCGGAGTGCGGGGCGAACCTCGGCGAGGCGACGACGAGATCGACGACGAGGTTGCTGACCTGACGCCGCCGAGATGTCGCCGCCGGGGCCCCGAGGCCGCGCACGTCGAGGCCCGCGTCGATCTCCCCGGCGCCGATGAGGTCATCGAGCTCCGCCGCCTCCGCGGGGGTGAAGCGCGGGGGAGCTCCGGCGAGGCGCAGTTCGCGGGTGGCCGCGATGAGGACGGAGGGGTCGAGCTGCCCGCTCACCCCGATGACGAGCCCCCGGTCGCGACGTCCGGCGGTCTCGGCGAGCCCGTCGATGCGGCGGAGGATCTCGAGGACATCGGGCAGCACCGCGCGACCGGCGGCGGTGAGTCGGATCCGCCGTGAGCTGCGATCGAAGAGGCGGACGCCGAGGTGCTTCTCGAGGTCGGCGACACCCCGGGAGATCGGCGGCTGCGCGAGCGAGAGCTCGTCGGCGGCCCGTGTGAAGCTCTCATGTTCGGCGACGGCGCGGAACATTTCGAGGCTCTTGAGGAGGTTCATCGACCCGTTTCCACCAGGTTGTATATCAGAAAGCGCATAGTTCGAACTCCATGTGATATTGGACATGCGACGATGCTCCTGCCGACGATAGCACCATGAAGCCACGTTCTCGCAGGATCATCGGCGCCGCCGTCGTGCTCGTCCTCATCGGCATCGGCCTGCTCGCGCTGCGCACCCTTCCCGTCCTCCCCTCGAGCGCGGCCGAGGAGATCGCCGCCGATCTCACCTCCGGCAGCCTGGAGTCCCCGGTCTGGTCGACCGCGGATTCGCAGCAGAGGTTCGATGCGGTCGTCGCTGACCTCGCCGAGGCGCTGCCCACGCGCCGCGTCACCGTGGACTCCGTCGACGGCGGGGTGAGCGCGGCGACGGCGACGCTGCGCTGGGAGTGGGCCGTGTCGACCGGGAGTTCCGACGGTCCCTGGTCGTACACCACCGAGGTGCCGCTGCGCCGCAGCGGTGCGACCTGGGCCGCCGACTTCGCCGAGAGCGTCGTCCACCCCGACCTGCAGACGGGCCAGGTCCTCGCAGTGACGAAGACGCCGGGGACCCGGGGTCGCATCCTCGGGCAGGGCGACGAGGTCCTCGTCTCCGACGGGGAGGTCGTCGATGTCGGACTCCAGCCGAGCAGACTCGACGATGAGACAGCGACGCTCGACCAGCTCAAGAGGTCCCTCGACGTCGATCCGGACGAACTCGCCGACCGCGTCAAGGCCGCCGACCCGGACGCCTTCGTCCCCGTCATCACCCTGCGTCGGGACGACTACGAACTCGTCAAGGGTGCGATCGTCGACCTGCCGGGCACGGTGTTCCGGACCCGTATGCAGCCGCTGTCGCGGACGAAGGACTTCGCCGCGGCGACCCTCGGCAGCACCACCCTGGCCGGCCCTGATGAGGTCGCCGCCGAACCCGAGGCGCTGACCCCCGAGTCCTACGTCGGCACGAGCGGCATCCAGCTCCTCTACGACCGGACGCTGCGGCCCACCCCAGGACTCACGGTCCTCGCGCGCCCGGCCCCGGGCCAGGCAGCCGACGCAGGAGCGGGGACCACCGCCTCGGCGCCGTTGCATGAGGTCGCCGGCACCGACGGTGCGGATGTCGAGACGACGATCGACGTCGCCGTGCAGACGGCCGCTGACGAGGCCGCGAAGACGGGGACGAAGCCGACCGCGATCGTCGCGATGCGCCCGAGCGACGGGTCCGTGCTTGCGGTCGCCAATGCTGATCCGAAGGGCGCGGCCTGGGACCGGGCGCTGACCGGGCAGTACCCGCCGGGGTCGGTCTTCAAGGTCGTCTCCGCCTCGGCGATGGTCGGCACCGGCATCGCTCCGGACGCGACGCTCAGCTGCCCGAAGACGACGACGGTCGAGGGCAAGCGCTTCAAGAACGCCGAAGACCACGTCCTCGGCGACGTCGACTTCACCGAGAGCTTCGCCCAGTCGTGCAACACCGCCTTCGTCGACTCCGCGCCCGACGTCACCCCGGCGGCGCTGAGCGAGACGGCGCTGGCGCTGGGCATGGGCGAGGTCGACATCGGCACCGACTCGTACATGGCCTCGGTTCCCGAGGTCGACGACACCGTCGAGCATGCGGCGGCGATGATCGGGCAGGGCAAGGTGCTCGCCACCCCGCTGGCGGTGGCGACGATGGCCGCGAGCGTGGCCGCCGGCAGCACCGTCCAACCCCTCCTCGTCCTGCCCGACCGCCGGGACGGCGATGTTCCCGCCCCCGATCAGAAGGCACTCGTCGAGGTGAAGGCGATGATGCGCGAGACCGTGACCGGCGGCACCGCCTCAGCGCTCGCCGACGTCCCCGGCGGGCCCGTGTACGGCAAGACCGGCACCGCTGAGTACGGCACCGACGTGCCCCCGCGCACCCATTCGTGGTTCGCCGGATTCCAGGACGACGTGGCGGTCGCCGTGCTCGTCGAGGACGGGGGATTCGGCGCCGAGGCGGCCGTGCCCGTCGCCGACCGCTTCTTCACGGCGCTCAACTCATGAGGACGTCACCCGCGCCCGCCCATCGTCCTGGAGTCCCGCGGGCGCACCCGCATTGCCTCCCGGACACCCGCCGCGCTCACAGCGCATCAGAGAGGAAGAGGAGAGATGTCTCACGCACACTCGCCGCTGCCGACCGCAGCGAACAGCAGCCGGGATCCGCGATCGTGGAGCCCGCGCGAACTCGGCGAACGCACCCGGAGCCTGCGCACTCCGGTCCGGCGCCGCGTGGTGGCTACGGTCGCCTGCGCGGCAGGGCTCGCTCTGCTCACCGGGTGCTCCGGGTCCGGGACCACCTCGGCGTCCGACGAGACGTCACCCGGCTCCACGACGGTGACAGCGCCACCGACCCCAGCGGGCGAATCGACTGCGGCGGCCCGAGCAGGCGCTGCGGACTCCGCCTTCACTCAGCTCGAAGACGACTTCGATGCCCGAGTCGGCGTCTACGCCGTCGATCTCGACACTGGCCGGGAGATCGCCTGGCGCGCAGATGAGAGGTTCGCGTACGCGTCGACGATCAAGGCGATGGCCTCCGCGGCGCTGCTCGACGAGGTGGGGACGGACGGCCTGAGCAAGGACATCGCGGTCGACGAGGACGACATCGTCAGCCACTCGCCGGTGACCGAGACGAACGTCGGGGGCACGATGACACTCGCCGAGCTCTGCGAGGCCGCGATGACGCAGAGCGACAACGGCGCGGCGAACCTCATCGTCGCCGAACTCGGGGGACCGGCCTCCTTGGACTCCCGCCTCGACGACCTCGGCGACACCGGAACCACGGTCTCCCGCACCGAACCCGACCTCAACGAGGCGACGCCGGGGGATCCGCGCGACACGACGACCCCGCGCGCCTCGGCGAGCAATCTCCGCGAGTACGTCTTCGGGGGAGTGCTCAGCGACGACGAGGCGACGACCCTGACCGACTGGATGAAGGCGACCCAGACCGGGGACACCCTCATCCGCGCCGACCTGCCCGAGGAATGGACTGTCGGGGACAAATCCGGCACCGGGTCCTACGGCTCCCGGAATGACCTCGGCATCATCTGGCCGGACGACGGCAGACCGATCGTCATCTCCGTCCTGTCGTCGAAGAAGGAGAAGGACGCCGAGGCGGATGACCGTCTCATCGCCCGCGCCGCTGCCGCCGCCGTCGATGCGATCCGGTGAGCCGGCGGGAACGCTCGCCGGGCCGGACGCGCGCAGGATCGGCGGTGCCTTCGGCAGGGGATGACCGCCTCGGCGATGGGCCGCTGACCACGGACGACGGGGAAAATCTGCGCGGAAGCCTCCCCTGTGTCCAGGTCAGCTGATAGTCTCAAGCGCGGATCACCTGTAAGGGAAACTTGCCGGCGAGCAACCACCCTGAGTGCACCTTTCCCATGAGCGAACGGAATCAGCGATGTCCGAGTTCGAATCTGAGTCACGTCCCGGCACCGAACCGGGGTCCGGCACTCCCGAGAAGGAGCGCGGACGGCGACGGTCGATGCTCGTCGCCGCCTTCGGCACCGTCGTCGAATGGTACGACTTCTCGATCTTCTTCTACGTCGCGACGACGCTGACGAAGGAGTTCTTCGGCGGGCAGGCCGATTCGCTGCTGCTCACCCTCGGCGTCGGCGCCGCCGGCTTCCTCTTCCGGCCCCTCGGCGCGATGGTCTTCGGCCATCTCGGCGACCGCGTGGGGCGCAAGCAGGCACTCGTCGTCTCCGCCGTCCTCATGGCCGTCTCGATGCTCGGCATCGCCGTCATGCCCGACTACAACACGATCGGCATCTGGGCGGGTGTCGGCCTCGTCTTCTTCCGCTGCCTCTCCGGCTTCTCCGTCGGCGCCGAATACACCGGCATCATGGTCTTCCTCATGGAATCGGCCAAGCCCGGCAAGCGCGGCGTCGCCGCATCCTGGGCCGCGGCGAACAGCGAGGTCGGGGCGCTGCTGGCCGTCGGCTCCGGGGCGCTGCTCGCCAACACCCTCTCGACCGAGGCGATGGAGACGTGGGGCTGGCGCGTGCTCTTCGTCCTCGGCGCGGTGCTCGCCGGTCTCATGGTGCCGCTGCGCCGGATGATGGTGGAGACGGACACCTTCAAGCGCCTGCAGCAGGCGGAGAAGAAGGACACCGCCCTCCAGCGGTCACCGCTCATCACTGCGCTTCTCGAACAGCCGCGGGCGATCCTCGTCGCCTTCCTCATCTCCTCGATCGGCTCGGTGAGCTACTTCCTCAACATCACCTACGTTCCCACGTACATCGAGGAGGTCGCGCAGGTGCCGAACTCCGGATCACTGGCGCTCGGCACCGTCGCCGCTGTCGTCGCGATCGTCGTGACCCCGTTCTTCGGCGTCGCCTCCGACCGGTTCGGACGCAAGATCGCGCTGGCCGGGCTCATGGTCGTCTTCGTCTTCACGACGATTCCCGCCTACGTGCTGCTGAGCAACGACTCGGCGGCCATTGCGATCGGCGGCGCGGCCTTCCTCGCGATCCCCGCGGCCGGCTGGAGCGCGGTGGCCGCGGCGATGATCCCCGAGCAGTTCACCGGCACGAGCCGCTTCTCCGGCATGGCGATCGGCTACAACGTTGCGACCGTCCTCTTCGGCGGGCTCTCCCCGCTCATCGCGACCGCGCTGATGAGCTCGACCGGCATCACCCTGGCCCCGGCGATCTACGCGACGGTCGTCGTCATCGTCGCCGGTGTCCCGGCGCTGCTGCTCGCCCGGAGCATGGGGAAGAAGACGCTTGCCGAGGTCGACGCCGACCGCCACCTCGTCCCGGCATAGGACGGGTCGAGGCGGCGACAGGGGCCTCGCCGCGAAGGTGAGGTGCGAAGAGTCACGGCACGATGGCCGTGGCCGGCGCAGCCTCCTCGGGGACCCGGTTCCGCTGCTGGCGGCTGAGCACGGTGAGCAGGCCGAGGACGAACGCCGAGGCCAGAGCCGACCCGCCGAAGAGAAGGAAGTTCATCGACGGGGCGACCCCCTGCATCCCGAGGAGGATGCCCGAGACCTGCGGGGCGAGCACCGCGCCGATCCGACCGACGCCGAGCGCCCAGCCCAGCGCAGTGCCGCGCAGATTCTCCGGGTAATGCGAGGCGATCGCCCCGATGATGAGCGACTGCGTGCCGTGCGTGCCGATGCCCGCGAGGACGAGCGCGATGTAGATCGCGGCCGTCGCCGTCGTTCCGCTCATCAGGGAGACGAGGGCGACCCCGGCGACACCCGCGGCGACGGTCGCGGTCGGCAGGATGCCGAACCTGTCCCCGGCCCACGCCGTGATCACGGACCCGAGGACGGCGCCGAGGTTGAGCGCGAGGGTGAATGCGAGCGCGGGTCCGAGGTCGGCTCCGGAGTCGCGCATGATCTTCGGCAGCTGCGTGCCGAGGCCGTACCACGCGAAGAGCGTGAAGAGGGTGGTGAGGGCGAAGAGGATGGAGAAGGTCAGCCAATGGGAGCCGAGCAGGGTGCTGAACCCGGCCTTCTCGCGGTCGGCAGGTCCCTGGTCCGCGACCGGTGTGCGGACGGTCGAGGTCTCCGGCAGCACCTTCCATGCGACGGCGAGGAGGATGAAGGACACCGCGGTGATCCAGAACATCGACCGCCACCCGAACGCGGGGATGAGGACCAGCCCGGTCAGCGCGGCGATGGCCCCGCCGATCGGCACCCCCGACATCATCAGGGTCGCCATGGACCCGCGCCAGCGCGGAGGGATGAGCTCAGCGGTAAGCGCATTGGCCGAGGGCACGAGTCCGCCGAGGCCGAGCCCGGCGATGAGGCGCAGCGCCCCGAAGACCCCGGGGCTCGGGGCGAGGGCGCACAGGACGGTGGCGACGGCGAAGACGATGACGCACACGAGGATCGTCCGCCTCCGGCCGAGTGCGTCGGCGAGGCGGCCGGCGACGACCGCGCCGATCATCATGCCGAGGAACGCGAGCGATCCGAGGGTGCCCGCCGATCCCGGCGTCAGCCCCCAATCAGTGGTTTCGATGAGTGAGTTCTGCACGGCGCCGTAGACGATGAGGTCGTATCCGTCCATGACGATGAGAAGCCAGCAGATGATGACAGCCGCCCAGCGGTGCGCTTCGCTGCGCACCGGGGCCTTGAGCGTGGTCTCGGTCATGGGTGACACCGTAAGGAGCGTGTGAATCCGATCACGAGACAATTCTGCTCTGCGGAATCTGTGAGTCGGTTACGGTTGGGCTATGCCGCAGCACTTCAGCATCGTCAAGCGCCCTGACCATGCCATCGAATCCGTCGACAACGCCCTGCTGCTCATCGATCTGCTGCGCCGTCATCCGCAGGAGGGGGTGCGGGTCGCCGATGTCGCCGACTACCTCGGGGTCGCGCCGTCGAGCGCGCACCGGCTGCTCTCGACCCTGCTCTACCGCGGGTTCGTCACCCGGGGCACCGCCCGCCAGTACCGGGCGGGACCGGCGCTCGGCGTCGCCGATTCGCAGGGCACCCAATCCGTGCCCGGGCCCGTCCTCGACGTCCTCGCGCAGCTGAGCGCTGACACCGGGGAGACCGTCTCGCTGCTGCGCCGCCGCGGGGTGAGCGTCGAGTTCCTCACGACCGTAGAATCCCGGCAGCGTCTGCGCGTGGGGGAGCGGACAGGGACCGTGCTGCCGGCGCGGCTGACCTCGGGCGGCAAGGCCCTGCTCGCCGCCCTCGACGATGCGTCGATCCGGTCGCTCTACGCCGGGGGACGGACCCCGGCCGAACGCCTCGCCGCCCACGACCTCGTCAGACTGCTTGCGGAGATGACGGATGTGCGCCGCGTCGGCTATGCCCTCAACCTCCGCCAGACCGAGGCCGACATCAGCGCCCTCGGGATCGCTGTGCCCCGCGCCGCGGGCCTGCCGCCGCAGAACGCGGTGGCGCTCAGCGCACCGGCGGTGCGGACGAAGCAGCTGATCTCGGAGTCCTCGATCGACCTCGTGCGCCGCGCCTGTGCCGATCTGGCGCGCATCGCGGCGGAGATCGACAACCCGGAGCCCGGGAGCGCAGCCGAGCCCGACGGCGCGGCCGATACCGATTGACCCGCGCGAGCGGTCTCGCGCTCGTACACTGATCGCCCTGCCGTCTCTTCGTCGCCGCATGAGGTTCAGGAATGGCTCTTCAACTCCAGGACGAAATGGTCAGGTGTGCCCGCGCAGAATCTGCCCAGAACGACCTCAGCACGGCTGCGACCAGCCCAGCACGACTGCGACCAGCCCAGCGCGACCCCGCACGCCCGGCCGCCCAGCCCAGCGCGGCTGTGACCGGCCCAGCACGGCGCCGTGCGTCCAGCCGCCCCGTGCACTGACGCGGTGGAGCGACACCTACGCGGTGAACCGACACCTACGCGGTGAACCGACACCTACTCGCCGAACCGACGTTTCCGGTGCCCCGCGCTGCCGTTCTCCGGACGCAGAGTGTCGATCATCGAGTCCGAAATCGACACTCTGCGTCCGGAACTCCGGCAGAGGTGCGGGGAGGCATGCTCCTTGCGAGCGCGACCCGGTGGCATCCCGATGGTGCACGGGAAACCTGAACCCGCCCGCCGAAAATCGGACCATACCGACCTGAGGTCCCGCCGCCGTTACGCCGCCACCGTCACGCCGCCGCCGCCTCGGAGACGCAGTCACGGAGACGCCGACACGGCTGCGTGACGTCACGCCACCACCGACACGCCGCCGCCGTCACGTCGCCACCGCCCCGGAGACGCCGACACGCCCGCGCGACGTCGCCACCGCCTCGGCGCTCCCGGCAGATTCCGTCCAGCGGAATGTGCTCCCGCCCGCGCCCTGATCCTCGATAGCCTCGGCGCAGAATCACCACTGCGGCCGAGGAGGTCCCGATGACGCGCCCTGCACCGACGATGACGAACCCCGATCCCACCGCGGAGGAAGCCGCGGAACTCGACGCGATGTACCAGACGATGGCCGCGGAGAACATGATCCCGCTGTGGACGCAGCTCGACGAGCTCATGCCGCCGACGCCCGCCTCGGCGGCGGTGCCGCACCTCTGGCAGTGGAAGACGCTGCTGCCGCTGGCCGAACGCGCCGGCGACCTCGTCCCCGTCGGCCGCGGAGGGGAGCGCCGCGCGATCGCGCTGGCCAACCCCGGCCTCGGCGGGGCACCGTTCGCGACGCCGACGCTGTGGGCGGCTATCCAGTACCTCGGCGGGCATGAGGTCGCCCCTGAGCACCGGCACTCGCAGAACGCGTTCCGCTTCGTCGTCGAAGGGGAGGGCGTGTGGACGGTCGTCAACGGCGATCCCGTGCGGATGTCGCGCGGGGACTTCCTGCTCACCCCGGGCTGGAACTTTCACGGACACCACAACGAGACCGATCAGCCGATGGCGTGGATCGACGGCCTCGACATTCCCTTCGTCCACTACGCCGACACGTCGTTCTTCGAGTTCGGCATCGACCGGGTCACCGACGAATCGACCCCGGACATCTCCCGATCCGAGCGACTGTGGGGCCATCCGGGTCTGCGGCCGCTCTCGGGACTGGCGAACACCGTGAGCTCGCCGATCGGCGCCTACCGCTGGGAGCACACCGACCGCGCGCTCACCGAACAGCTGCGACTCGAGGACGAGGGCTTCCCGGCGACCGTCGGCCAGGGCCATGCGGCGATCCGCTACGTCAACCCGACGACCGGTGGGGACGTCATGCCGACGATCCGCGCCGAATTCCATCGCCTGCGCGAAGGCACGAAAACCCCGGTGACCAGGCGCGTCGGCTCCGAAGTCGTCCAGGTCTTCGACGGACGGGGACGCATCCTCGTCGACGACCGGACGTTCGCGGTGGAGAAGGGCGACCTCGTCGTCTTCCCCTCGTGGTCGGCGGTGAGTGTGGAGGCCGACACCGGCCTCGACCTCTTCGCGTTCAACGACCGCCCCATCATCGAGACCCTGAATTTCGCTCGCACCCACGTCGAAGGAGAACACCAGTGAGACTTGCCACCATCGCCACCGGAACCCCCGCCGCCGGAACCGGCCCCGCCTCGGCCGCCGCCGTGCTCAGCGGTGACGACTACCTCGTCATCGACGGCTTCACCGACGTCGGCGAGCTGCTCGCCACTGAGAACTGGGAGGCCACCGTCGCCGAGGCGGTCGCGAACCCCGCAGCGACTGTGCCCGCTGCCGACGCCGAGGTGCTCCAGCTCATCACGCGCCCGGGCAAGATCATCTGCGTGGGGCTCAACTACCGCAGTCACATCCTCGAGATGGGACGCGACCTGCCCGCCTATCCGACGCTGTTCGCGAAGTTCGCCGAGACGCTGACCGGGCCCTACGCCGACGTCCCGTTCGCCCCGGAGGATCCCGAGCTCGACTGGGAGGGAGAGCTCGTCGTCGTCATCGGCAGGTCGGTCCGCCGCGTCGATGAGACCGAGGCGGCTGCGGCGATCGCCGGCTACACGATCGCCAACGACATCTCGATGCGCGGCTGGCAGTTCCGGACGAAGGAATGGCTGCAGGGCAAGATGTGGGAGGACTCGACCCCGCTCGGTCCGGTCCTGACCACCGCTGACGACTTCGACCCCGCCGAGGCGGTGCTCACGACCACTGTCAACGGCGAGGTCATGCAGGAGCACGCGATCGGCGACCTCGTGTTCTCCCCCGCTCACCTCGTCTCCTACATCTCGACGATGATCACGCTCGAACCCGGCGACATCATCCTCACCGGGACTCCCGGTGGGGTCGGGCGGGCCCGTGACCCGCAGGTCTACCTGTCAGTCGGCGACGAGGTGACCGTGTCGATCGACGGGATCGGGCAGATCGCCAACCGGATCGTCGACGCATCCGATCCCGGCGAACCCGCTGCCGACCGCCTCGCGGCGGCGGGCAGTGCCGTCGACGCGGGCAGCGCCGTCAACGTAGGCTGAGGCCCATGGTCGCCCGACACGATCTCACGACTGATCCCGAACTCCGGGACGAACTGCTCACCGTCCGCCGCGGCACGGCGTTCTTCGCCCGGAAGGTCACCGAACTCTCCGACGCCGACTTCGATGAGCCGAGCCTCCTGCCCGGTTGGTCGCGGCGCCACCTCATCGCCCACGTCGGCTACAACGCCCGCGCCCTGACCCGCCTCGTCCAGTGGGCCAACACCGGTGTCGAGACGCCGATGTACGACTCGTCCGAGGCTCGCGACGCCGAGATCGACTTCGGTGCGACCCTGCCCGTGCGCGCCCTGCGCCATCTCATCGAGCATGCCGCGATCAGCCTCGACGTCGAATGGCGCGACAGCCCGGATGCGGCATGGGAGGCGAGAGTGCGCACCGCGCAGGGACGGGACGTTCCGGCCCGGGAGACCGTGTGGATGCGCACCCGCGAGGTCTGGCTCCACGCGATCGACCTCGACAACGGGGCGCGCTTCTCCGACGTCCCCGGCCCCGTCCTCTCCCGCCTCCTGCGCGACATCACGGGAGCCTGGCGAGCCCGGGGCACCGACACGGGACTCGTCGTCGCGGTCGGCGGATGGCCAGACCGCCTCGGCGATGTCGAGTCCGACTCCCCGACCGTCGTCAGCGGGGAGCTGCCGGATCTCGTCCGCTGGGCATCGGGTCGCGGTGACACCGGGGTGGCGTCGTCGACGGGAGAGATCCCACCGGCGCCGAGGTGGATCTAGCCGTCCCCGGTGAGGGGACGGAACCGCCGGCGAGAGGTTCACCTGCAGCGATCACCGCAGGTGAGCCTCTCGTCGTCCGCGGAGGAGACTCCCCGGTGCGGGACGTGCGGGTTCAGCTGCGGTCGGTCGCCTGCCAGGCCGCGACCTCATCGCGGGCGAGCTGAGCGGCCTGCCCGACATAGGTCGCCGGGGTGAGCGCGGTGAGACGGGCCGTCTCCTCCGCGGGCAGTCCGAGTCCGGAGACGAACTCCTGAAGATCGGCCTGGTGGATGCGCTTGCCGCGGGTGAGCTCCTTGAGCTTCTCGTACGGGTTCTCCATGCCGGGCACGCCCTGGAGGCCGGCGGCGCGCATCACCGACTGGATCGCCTCGCCGAGCACCTCCCAGTTCGCATCGAGGTCTGCGGCCAGCGCGTCCTCGTTGATCGCGAGCTGGCCGAGGCCCTTGACGAGGTTGCCCAGCGCGAGCACCGAATGGCCGTACGCGACGCCGATGTTGCGCTGCGAGGTCGAATCCGTGAGGTCACGCTGCATCCGCGAGGTGACGAGGGTCGCGGCGAGCGAATCGAGCAGTGCCGAGGAGAGCTCGAGATTCGCCTCGGCGTTCTCGAAGCGGATCGGGTTGACCTTGTGCGGCATCGTCGACGAGCCGGTGGCACCGGCGACGGGGATCTGCTTGAAGTAGTTCATCGAGATGTACGTCCACATGTCGGTCGCGAGGTTGTGCGCGATCCGGTTGAACCGGGAGACGTCGGCGAAGAGCTCGGCGTCCCAGTCGTGCGACTCGATCTGCGTGGTCAGCGGGTTGAACGTGAGGTCGAGGCTACCCTCGACGAAGGTGCGCGCGATCTGCGGCCAGTCCGCACCGGGGACCGCTGCCAGGTGGGCGGAGTACGTGCCGGTGGCGCCGTTGATCTTGCCGAGGAAGTCCGTCGCGGCGATCCGCTCGTACTGGCGGCGCAGCCGGTGGACGAAGACGGCGAGCTCCTTGCCCATCGTCGTCGGGGTGGCCGGCTGGCCGTGCGTGTGGGCGAGCATCGGGACCTCGGCGAGGCTCTCGGCGGTCTCGGCGAGGGTGTCGATGAGGGCGCGGGCGCGGGGGAGCCAGACCTCCTCGGTGGCGCCCTTGATGCCGAGCGCCCACGAGAGGTTGTTGATGTCCTCCGAGGTGCAGCAGAAGTGGACGAGTTCGCTGAGATCCTCGGCGCCGATCGCCACTAGCGCGTCCTTGATTGTGTATTCGACGGCCTTGACGTCGTGCACGGTGACCGCCTCATGGGCGGCAAGCGTGGCGATCGTGTCCGCGTCGAACCCGTCAGCCCACTTTCGCAGGGCCGTGACCTCCGCCTCGGTGAGGGTGCGCACGCCGGGAATCACGGAGTTCTGCGCGAGGTGGATGAACCATTCGACCTCGACCCGGATGCGGTTGCGGTTGAGGGCGGCCTCGGAGAGGTGATCGACGAGGTCAGCGGTGTCTTTGCGGTAACGGCCGTCGAGCGGTCCGAGGGCGATGGCGGGCGAGACTTCAGCGAGTGAAACGGTCGGCATGACCTCATTTTCTCACGGGCCCAGAACCGTCCACTCACGGGCACGGAACCGCTCACTCACGGGTCGGTGCCTGTGGACGGTGGAGGGACTCGCGTGTGTGGGGCCTGTGGACGCTCAGTCGCTGTCCACAGGGGCGACGCCGGGTCTTCAGCCGAAGCGCGCCGGTCTCCTAAGGTGCCGGGACAGGATCGAGCACTGGGCCCGTGCAGGTTCCCTCGTGCAGGGGACGGGAAACGGCCCGAGCAGCAGACGGGGTCACGGGTCGTGCAGGGCTCGTGCAGCCGACGAGCACCGGGCTCGTGCAGCTGACAGGAGCACCGCTCGTGCAACTGGCAGCGACACAGCTCGTGCAGGGGAAGGGGATGGAGCGATGATCACCGACGAACTCGCGGCCAGCCGCGACGGGTGGCGGCAGCGGGCCAATGAGCTGCGCTCGCTCGCGACCGCCGCCCGGCAGATCGACGGGTGGGACTCGCCCGCCGGCAGGATGCTCGTCGACCGGCTCGGTTCGTGCGCCGAGGCGATCGCGGGCCTCGCCGACCGGGCCGACGACCTCGCCGAAGCCTACGACCTCCACCTGCAGGTCGTCTCCGTCGGCGGACGGATCCAACTGTGAGAAGGAGGGGATGATCGTGACGGAGGCCGGCCACGGGCACGCCGCAGACGGGGACGCCGGCGAACACCGCGCCGCCGAGCGTCTGCTCGCGTCCCGGCACGTGCTCAACCACGACCGGGCGGCGGCCAAGGACAGTGTGCTCGGCACCCGGTGGATCACCGTCGATCTCGAGCGGATCCGGCGGCTGCCCCACCGTCTGCGCTGTCTGTGGCCGAAGCAGCTGCTGCCCACCGGTGACCGCGCGGGTGCTGCCTCATCCCGGGCGACCGCCTCGGCGGGAATGGTCGTCACCCCGACCGCGGCCGGCCTGCCCGAGCATCACGCTGACGTCGTCCGGCCCCGCGACCTCGACGTCCTCTCCGCCTGGCTCGCCGGCTTCGCGAGCGAACTCAATCTCACGCGGTTCCGGCTCGGCATCGTCGTCGGCGGCGCAGACGCCGCCCTCACCCTCGAGATCGCCGTCTGCGCCGAGACTGCCCTCGCGATGCTCGCCCTGCGCGGGGCGGACTTCTCCGACTTCGCCGGGTTCGAGTTCCTCCGCCGCCTCGACATCACCGATCTCGCCGTCGTCGGTGAGGAGCTCGCCGACCTCATCACCGGCGACTGCGTCCTCACCCTCACGTATGCCGGGGTGCGGACCCGGTCCGGGATGGAGTTCCTCCACCGGCAGGGCGACACCTGGCTCCGTCCGCTCCTCGAGCGCGGCACGGCCGGGGTGACCGTGGCGGAGATGGAGGACGTCGGCGCCGAGGCGGTGCGGATGCTCATCGCGGCCACCCTCACCGAGCTCACCCGCACCGAGGAGGCGGCCCGATGATCGCGACGCGCACCCGCGGAGGCGGTCGGATGACGATCGACGACCGGGCCGAGCTCAGCGGCACCGACCTCGAACGGATCGTCCGGCGCATCGGCGATCTCAATGCCGCAGGCGCCGTCGCCGACTTCGATCTCGCCACCCTGCTCACCCAGGTGCCCTCGCCCCTGACCGCGCTCAACCTCGACCGCGCACGGATCGTCTACCACCAGCAGCTCACCCTCGTCCTCTTCGAACTCGAAGCCACCACGCTCGCGATCCGGACGGCGGCGCTCGCCTACCGGGAGGCGGAGAAGGGGGTGAGCGAGGTCTTCGGCGGCCTCCTCGACGGACTCGGCTACGTCACCGGCCGCGTCATCGCCATGAGCCTGCCCGTCGTCATCCCCGCAGCCGTCGTCGTCGGGGTCCCCGTCTGCGCCGCGGCCACGGTCCTCGATGCGGTCGGTGCCGACGACCTCGTCGAGCAGCGGTTCGGGATCGATCTCGCACAGACGGCGGATCGGCTCAAGGAGGATCTCACCCGCCTCGTGTTCGAGAACTCGGACGCCACGGGAGCCGTCATCGAACACGTCCTGCCCGGCATGGTCGTCGGTTTCCTCGGTCTGCCGCCGCAGCTGCTCGCCGTCGACAGCGACACCACCCTGTGGCCCCACGACTCCGGGTCGATGACCGCCTGGGTGCTCGCCGCGGCGAACCTCGTCGGACTCCTCACCCCCTCCGAGGTCGAGGTCTGGAAGGCGGCGGGTCTCACCCCCGCCCATGCGAAGCCGCCGGCCGATGTCGCCGAGCTCTACAGCAGGGAGGCCGCGCAGCACCGCGGCGTCGACTCGGGGCAGGTGCGCATCGAGGAGGTGAGGTCACCGGACGGCACGACCCGCTACATCGTCTACGTGCCGGCCACCACCGACTGGTCGCCGGAGCCGGGGGAGAACACGACCGATCTGACGACGAACGTCGAGGGCATGGCCGGCAACGACACCGTGATGCGCGAAATGGTCAGGCAGGCCATCGCCGACGCCGGGATCGGCAGCAACGCCGAGGTCATGCTCGTCGGCTACTCCCAGGGCGGCATCACCGCCGGCTCCCTCGCCGCCGATCCGGCGTTCCTCGCCGACGTCAACGTCACGGCACTCGTCACCGTCGGCGCCCCGATCTCCGACTTCGCCATCGACGAGAGCGTCGACGTGCTCGCCATCGAACACGAACAGGACCTGGTGCCCGACCTCGACGGGAACGAGGACCCCGCTCGGGACCGCTGGACGACGATCACCGTCGACTACGACCCCGACGAGCTGCGGACGGCCCCGAACCTCGCCGACAAATCCGACGCCGAACTCGATGAGATGTTCTCCTCGGCCGGCGCCGCGCATTCCTCCGCGGCGTACTCGGCATCACTGGCTCTCATGGTCGGTGCCGGCCATCCGGCACTGCGGCGCTTCACCACCCGCAATGCCGGGTTCTTCACCGGAGACATCACGGAGACGAGGGACTACCAGGGCAAGCGGAAGCGGAACTGAGCGGGGGCGGGAGCGGCGGGACCAACCCTTCGACATGCGACTCTTTCACGTGCGGTGGTCGGACTCCCAACCACCTCGGCGAGGATCGACAATTCCGCCTCCGGGCTTTGGCGACGCCCGCCAGGACATCGGTGCCATCCGTAGGCTGACCACGACCGATGCATTTCGACGTCGATGCGGACCACCGGTTCGCAGCGGTGCCGACAGCACCCTGGGGGTGGCACGGGCACCCCGGATTCTGTATCGTAGGGGTACCTGTGAATCAGATCACGCGAGGGCGATTCCTTCCACCAGAGGCGTTGCCCGCAGCACATTGTCCGCCACCGGTCACCTCCGGTGCTGTAAGGACCTTGAGAATAAGGAGAGCTGAAATGACCTCGAACATTTCAGTGGGATCCGGGACTGCCCACAGTCAGTCAGCGGAGCCTCGCATGATTCAGATGCTCACCGAGGACGGCAACCGCGTTGCCTCGGGCGAGTACGACGCCTTCGCCGCAGAGCTCACCGATGAGGATCTGCGCGGGTTCTACCGGGACATGGTCCTCGTCCGCCGCGTCGATGCGGAGGGTGCAGCCCTGCAGCGCCAGGGTCAGCTGGGACTGTGGGCCCCGATGTTCGGCCAGGAGGCCGCCCAGATCGGCATGGGCCGCGCCGCCCGCCCCCAGGACTTCGTCTTCCCCACCTACCGTGAGCACGGTCTCGCGTACACCCGCGGCGTCGAACCCGAAACGCTGCTCGGCATCTTCCGCGGCCAGAACCACGGTGGCTGGGACCCGCAGGAGCACCGCTTCCACACGTACACGATCGTCATCGGCTCGCAGACCCTCCACGCCGCCGGCTACGCCATGGGTGTGTCGATGGACGGCGACGTCGGCACCGGTGACCTCGAACGCGACACGGTCGCCATCGCCTGCTTCGGCGACGGTGCGACCTCGCAGGGCGACGTCTCGGAGGCGCTGACCTTCGCCGGCGCCTTCCACGCCCCGGTGCTCTTCTTCTGCCAGAACAACCAGTGGGCGATCTCCGAGCCGACGAACGTCCAGACCCCGGCCCCGCTCTACAAGCGCGGCGAGGGATTCGGCGTGCCCGGCATCCGCGTCGACGGCAACGACATCATCGCGATGTACGCCGTGGCCCGTGCGAGCCTCGACTCGGTGCGCTCCGGCAACGGCCCGATGCTCATCGAGGCCTACACGTACCGTCGCGGTGCGCACACCACCGCCGACGACCCGACGAAGTACCGCGACCGCGCCGAAGAGGAGATCTGGGCCGACCGCGACCCGATCACCCGTCTGCGCGCCTACCTCGAGAAGCACTCGGACACCGATGAGTCGTTCTTCGCCGAGGTCGACGCCGAGGCGGACACGCTCGCCGCGCGCATCCGCCACAACTGCATGACCATGGAAGACCCCGACGGTGTCGAGATGTTCGCTCACGTCACCTCCGAACCTCACCCCCTCGTCGATGAGGAACGTGCGGAGTACCTCGCGTACCAGTCCTCATTCGCCGATGCAGGTGAGGCCTGATGGAGAAACTTCCGCTTTCCAAGGCGATCACAGCCGGTCTGCGCAAGGCCATGGAGGACGACCCGAAGGTCGTCCTCATTGGTGAGGACATCGGCAAGCTCGGCGGAGTCTTCCGCGTCACCGAGGGCCTGCAGAAGGACTTCGGCCCGCAGCGCGTCATCGATGCGCCGCTCGCCGAATCCGGCATCGTCGGCACCTCGGTCGGCATGGCGATCCGCGGCTACCGGCCGGTCGTCGAGATCCAGTTCGACGCGTTCATCTTCCCCGCTTACGACCAGATCGTCACCCAGGTTGCCAAGCTCTACAACCGCACCCTGGGCAGCGAGCGCATCCCGATGGTCATCCGCGTGCCCTACGGCGGCGGCATCGGCTCGCCCGAGCACCACTCGGAGAGCCCCGAGACCGTCTTCGCCCACCATGCGGGACTCAAGCTCATCAGCCCGTCGAACGCCAACGACGCGTACTGGATGATCCAGGAGGCGATCCGCAGCGACGACCCGGTGATGTTCTTCGAGCCCAAGCGCCGGTACTGGCAGCGCGGGGACGTCGACACCTCGGCGAAGGACCTCGGCATGCACGACGCCCGCGTCGTCTCCGAGGGCACCGACGTCACGCTCGTGGCGTACGGACCGCTCGTGCCCACCGCGGCCGATGTCGTCGCGGCCGCCGCCGAGGAGGGCAAGAGCGTCGAGCTCATCGACCTCCGCAGCCTCAACCCGATCGACTTCACGACGATCGAGAAGTCCGTCCAGAAGACAGGTCGCCTCGTCGTCGCCCACGAGGCGCCGACGTTCCTCGGCCTCGGATCGGAGATCGCCGCCCGCATCTCCGAGCGCTGCTTCTTCAACCTCGAAGCCCCGGTCATCCGTGTCGGCGGCTACCACACGCCGTACCCCGGCTCGCGGATGGAAGAGCACTACCTGCCCGATCTCGATCGCATCTTCGACGGTGTCGACCGGGCCCTGGCCTACTGACGAAAGGAAGCAAGAATGGCGTTCGAATTCCCTCTTCCCGATGTCGGCGAAGGCCTCACCGAGGCGGACATCGTCTCCTGGAAGGTGGCCCCCGGCGACGAGGTGACGGTCAACCAGATCCTCGTCGAGATCGAGACCGCGAAGTCCCTCGTCGAACTCCCGAGCCCGCAGGCCGGGACCGTCGGCGCCCTCCTCGTCGAGGAGGGGCAGACTGTCGAGGTCGGGACCCCGATCATCCGCTTCGGTGGTGCCGATGATGCCGGCGCCGGCGCGGAGACGATGAGCGCGCCGCACGCCGAGGCGACCGCCCCGGCCTCTGACAGTGCTGTGACCAGCGACGACGAGGGCGGTGCCACCCTCGTCGGGTACGGTGCCAAGGCCGCCTCATCGAAGCGCCGCCCCCGCAAGGGCGGGTCGGCCGCCGCGTCGCAGTCCGGTGTCGCGTCGCAGTCCGGTGCCGCGGAGACGTCGGGCACGGCGGAGTCTTCCGCCCCCGCCGCGCCTGCGACAGCGCCCGCGCAGCCTGAAACCGGTTCGGCCGCGGCCGACGGCGCAGCCGCGTCTGCCGAGACCGCCTCGGCGGGCAAGCCGCTGGCCAAGCCTCCGGTGCGCAAGCTCGCGAAGGACCTCGGCATCGACCTCGCATCGGTGACGCCCACCGGATCCCGCGGTGAGGTCACGCGCGCCGATGTCCAGGCCGCCGCCGACGGCACCGCGGCACCTGCTGCGACTGGAGCCACCGCGGCTGGGGCGACCGCCTCGGCGAGTGCTGACGTCGACGCTCTCGAGGAGCGGATCCCGTTCAAGGGCGTCGTGAAGATGATGGCCAAGGCGATGGTCGACTCGGCGTTCACGATGCCGCACGTCACCGAGTTCCTCGATGTCGACGTCACCGAGACGATGGCGTTCGTCCGCCGTCTCAAGGCGTCGAAGGTCCTCGGCGAGGATGTGCGCGTGTCTCCGCTGCTCATCGTCGCGAAGGCCGTGGCATGGGCGGTGGCGCGGAACCCGCGGATCAACTCGACACTCGACGGCGATGACATCGTCGTCAGGAAGTACGTCAACCTCGGGATCGCTGCGGCCACGCCGCGCGGACTCATCGTGCCGAACATCAAGAACGCGCACACGATGGGCCTGACGCAGCTGGCGCAAGAGATGCAGGACCTCACGGCCCTCGCTCGTTCGGGTAAGACTCCGCCCGCTGACCAGGCCGGGGGCACGATCACGATCACGAATGTCGGCGTCTTCGGCGTCGATGCCGGTACGCCGATCATCAATCCCGGTGAAGCCGCGATCCTCGCCTTCGGGCAGGTGCGGAAGAAGCCGTGGGTCGTCGACGACGAGATCGTGCCGCGTGAGATCACGACCCTGTCCGTGAGCGCCGACCACCGCGTCGTCGACGGCGAGATCATCTCGAAGTTCCTCGCCGATGTCGGCCGCGGCCTCGAGGATCCGAGCGTCCTCCTGGCCTGAGACCGACACTGGAGCCGCATATCACCCCGCGAACGAGGTGGTATGCGGCTTCGGTCGTCTGAGGGAGGCGGACCCTGCCGACCGCACCACTCGGCTCCACAGACACCTCGTGCTGGCGACGGATGCGGAGTTCACGGTTGGGCGTGCGAAGCCAGGGGTGGTGTTCGCCGCTCAGCGGAGGCACTTCGCTGCCGGCAGTCCGAGCCGCTGCGGGTAGGGCGTCTCGCTGTCGGCAGTCCGAGCCGCCGCTCAGCGGAGGGGTGCCGCGGTGTCAGCTGTCGAGGTAGGCGCTGTTGTCCTCGGAGTACTCGCCGTCCTTGACGAGTCGCTTGGCGAGGCAGTGGTCGCGGTCGAGACCCCACGAGCGGCACTTGTCGAGCGCCGGCTTCGCATCGCTGTAGCCGGTGTCGACGACCGTCACCCAGTAGTCGCCGGACTTGTAGGCACTCCAGTCGCCGCTGTAGATGAGGATCGACCCGGGATACTTCACCTGGTTCGCTTTGAACTCGTCGAGGATGTCCTGCGCCGACCACGTCTTGCCGTCGGCTTGCAGTCCGACCTTCTTCGCGCTCACCTGGGTCACCCACTGGCCTTCGAGGTCTGCGGCCGCCTCGGTGCCCGACGTCACGAACCCGTCGAGCTCTTCTTCCGGGGTCCCGGTGGGCCGGACGAGTTCGTCCGAGGGAGTCGGCGCTGCCGAGCTCGACGCCTCTCCGCCGACGTCGACGGGCACCGTGCCGGACTCGGGGGCGAGCCAGCGCACACCGAAATAGCCGAGGAGTGCGAGCACCGCGAGGATCGCGGCGATGACGATGACGACCTTCGTGACCGACCCCTTGCGCGGGCCGGAGTCGGCGACGGCCGGACCGATGCCGGAATTCGGCCCCCCAGGACCGTAGCTCCCAGGACCATAGCCACCAGGACCATAACCCCCAGGACCGTAGCCCCCGGGCCCGTAGCCGCCCTGACCGTGCGCACCCGAACCACCCGGGCCGGGAGCCCCGGCGCCGCCGGTCTCGAAGGCTCCTGCCCCGCCGGGGTCAGTGCCGAGGCCGGTCCTTTGGGCGGGCGCACCCGAGTGCCGGGCAGAGCCGGCAGCGTGGCCGGCCGCACCGCTGCTGCCGGCGGCATTGACGTGATCCTGGAACGGCGAGCTGCCCGCGGGGGCGAAGACATTGGCCCGGCGAGTTCGCGAAAGGGGAAGGTCACCGGTGTGACGTTCGATGTATTCGTAGTAGGTCGAGCCATCGAACTCGGCATCGGCTGAGTGGGCGTCCGTTCCCTGCGACCCGGGCTGCGGGCTCCGGCCGGATCGATCGGACGAATCCCAGTCATCACTGGTCGCGGGACGGATGCGCGGCCTCGGTGGAACGTCGCTCATCTGTCCTCCAGAGTGCCAGATGTGGTGGCAATCATCCTCTTACCTTGGCACGAGTTCGGTGGGTCTTCAACACGGTCAGGACGGCCTGACGGGCCTCCCTCGCCGAGGCGGTCGGACCCTGAGAACGGCGCCGAGACGTCCGTAGGCGGCCCCCTGACAACGCCGAACACCCGTGCGGCCACACCACAGCACGCGGGATCCGCGTGAACTCGGGCGACACGGCAGTGCCCCGGTCACTGCTGCGCGGCAGCGGCCTCTGCTCCGATCCGCCCGCCGTCTCGGCGCGAGCCCCGCGAATCCGGGGACGGTGTGAATTTGCTCTGAAGGCCGGAACGTCTCTAAACTGGATGTCTGTTGTGTCGTAACGGGCCCGTCCTCGACGGATCTGCTATGACCGACATGGTGCTCACCCACCGCTGCACTCCAGCTTCGGCCATCTCTCACAGGCTACGGCTTCAGCGCTGGTGAGACATCTCGCCCGAACGGGCAAGCCTGTTTCGGCGTACACAATTTCCATTGCGAACGCCGCGTGCTTGCGACTCGGACCCTCCGGACCGTCCTTCGACGTGCCTGCTCAGGGCCCGCGTGAGCACAGCAGCATCGCGAGAATTTGTTGATGTCTTCCGACATCGGCGCAAGCGAGTCAGGACCGTCGACCGGTCCAGCTCGGGCTTGTTTCGAGAGTCGGTAACTTGTGAACTGGAGGAGAGTCATGGCAGCAACCTGCCAAGTCACCGGGGCCGTTCCCGGTTTCGGACACAATGTGTCCCACTCGAAGCGCCGCACCAAGCGCCGCTTCAACCCGAACATTCAGACGAAGCGCTACTACGTTCCGTCGCTGCGTCGCAACGTCACCCTCAACGTGTCCGCCAAGGGCATCAAGGTCATCGACGTGCGCGGCATCGACTCCGTGGTCGCCGAACTCATTGCCAAGGGAGTGAAGCTCTGATGGCGAAGGCACAAGACGTTCGTCCGATCATCAAGCTCAAGTCGACCGCCGGCACCGGGTACACCTACGTGACCCGCAAGAACCGCCGCAACAACCCGGACCGCATCGTGCTCAAGAAGTACGATCCCGTCGTCCGCAAGCACGTCGATTTCCGAGAGGAGCGCTGAGCGCACATGGCCAAGAAGTCCAAGATCGCCCGCGACAAGCAGCGTCGCGTCATCGTTGAACGCTACGCAGAGCGCCGTGCGGCCCTCAAGCGTCAGCTCACCCACCCCGACAGCACCGACGAGCAGCGTGAAGAAGCACGCCTCGGCCTGCAGAAGCTTCCTCGCGATGCCTCGCCAGTGCGCGTGCGCAATCGTGACCAGGTTGACGGCCGCCCCCGCGGCTACCTGCGCAAGTTCGGACTCTCCCGTGTCCGCTTCCGCGAAATGGCACACGACGGCGAGTTGCCGGGCATCACGAAGTCCAGCTGGTAATCTCGAGGAAGTTCGTTATCGGAAAAACGGACCGGTAACCGACCGACTTGTCCTAAGGAGGACACTTTTATGGCTAAGAACCGCAGTGAGCTCGTTGCAGAAGTTGCCGAGAAGTCCGGCCTGACCCAGAAGCAGGTCTCGGATGTTCTCGACGGAGTCTTCGATGTCTTCTCCGACGTCGTCGACAAGGGCGAGAAGCTCACCATCCCGGGCTGGCTCTCCGTCGAGCGCACCGAGCGTGCCGCTCGCAAGGGCCGCAACCCGCAGACCGGTGAAGAGATCCAGATCAAGGCCGGCTACTCCGTCAAGCTGTCCGCTGGTTCGAAGCTCAAGGCTGCCGCCGGCGCCCCGAAGTGACCTTCGCGCTTCACGCGCACGAAGACCCGGATCGATCATCGGTCCGGGTCTTCTGCTGTCCGGGCTGAGGCATCCGTCGCCGAGGCGGGGCGCCGAGTCCGTGAACGTCGGGCGCGGATTCCCAGAGAGATCTGCGCCACCTCGGCGGGTGCGAATTGGCAGGGGGGAAGCCCGGGACGATATCCTTGGGGCTATGGATTCAGCGGCGGGCAGGCACCAGTGACCTCCAAGATCATTGCACCGCTCGTCGGTTTCACCACGCGGGCCGCCGTGCCCATCGTCGTAGTCGTCGGCCTCATCGTGGGATTCCTCGCGATGCTCTACACCGGCGCCGCCGAGGCGACTCTGCTCAACGACCCCGGCCGTGTCGTCCGCTTCGGGCTCCCCGCGGCCAAGTCCCTCTTCAACGTCGCGATGTCGGTGACCATCGGGTCTCTGCTCTTCGCCCTCCTCATCCTCCCGCGCACGCAGGGCCGCACGCGGCACAAGGGCGGTAAGAAGGCGGGTGAAGCCGACCAGCCGCCGCTCGACGCGCTCTGGGAGAAGTCACTGAAGATCGCCGAGGTCGCCTCGGTGGCGTGGACCGTCTCCGCGGTCGCCGTCCTCATCTTCACCTTCATGGACACCGTCGGCGCCCAGGCCTACATCGACTTCTCCAACCAGCTCGGCGTCTTCGTCACGCAGATCGCCTTCGGGCAGCTGTGGACGCTCATCGTCGTCCTCATCGCCGTCGCCTCGACGCTGTGCTTCGGCTCCCGGTCCTACCTCGGAATCGCGTTCGCCGGGCTCATCTCCATCAGCGTGATGATCCCCATGGCGCTCATGGGCCACTCCGCGCAGGCCTCGGGTCACACGCAGGCCGTCAACAGCATCGGCCTCCACCTCCTCGGCGTGACGATCTGGCTCGGCGGTCTCCTCGTCGTCGCCCTCCTCGGCGGCCGCCTCGCGAAGTCACCTCACCTGAGCACGATCATCAGCCGGTACTCGTCGTACGCGCTCTTCGCGTTCGTCCTCGTCGCGTTCTCCGGCGTCGTCAACTCGCTTCTGCGCGTCCAGTCCTTCGCCGACCTCATGACCCCGTACGGGCAGGTCATCATCGGCAAGGTCATCGGCACGATCCTCCTCGGCCTCATCGGCTTCTGGCACCGCCGCTACGTCATCGCGCGCCTCGGCACCGTCGCCTCGGTGACCGCGGAGTTCTGGCGCCTCATCATCACCGAGTTCGTCATCTTCGGCGCGACCATGGGCCTGGCCGCCGCACTGGCCCGGTCGCAGCCGCCCGTGCCCCAGGAACCGGTCGGCAATCCCACGCCCTCGGAGATCCTCTCCGGGGAGCCGCTGCCCCCGCAGCCGACGTTCTCCCGCTACTTCACCGAATGGTCGGTCGACCCGCTGTGGCTCGTCATCGCTGTGGGCCTGGGCCTCGCGTACGTCGTCGGGTTCATCCATCTCAAGCGCCGAGGTGATTCCTGGCCGGTCGCGCGCCTCGTCTGCTGGCTCGTCGGCATGGTGCTCCTCATCTATGTCACCTCGGGCGGTCCCGTCGTCTACGGCGAGGTGCAGTTCTCCGCGCACATGATCCAGCACATGCTGCTCGTCATGGTCGTGCCGATCCCCATGGTCCTCGGCGCGCCGATCACCATGCTCATGCGGGCGACGACCCCGCGCACCGACGGTTCCCGCGGCATCCGCGAATGGGTGCTCTGGCTCGTCCACACGCCGTACCTGCGGTTCCTCGCGAACCCCGTCGTCGCGAGCGTCAACTTCGCCGGCTCCCTCGTCGTCTTCTACTACGCGGGTCTCATGCGGTACGCGCTCGAGTACCACCTCGGGCACGAGCTGATGATCTTCCACTTCCTCGGCGCCGGTTACCTCTTCGCCCAGTCGCTCATCGGTGTCGACCCCGGGGTCAAGCGGTTCCCGTACCCGCTGCGGCTGCTCACGCTGCTCATCACGATGGCCTTCCACGCATTCTTCGGCATCTCCCTGCTCAGCTCCGAAGTCCTCATCGAGGGCAACTGGTTCGGCAACATGGGCACCGACTGGGGATACACCGCGATCGAGGACCAGCAGAAGGGCGGCGCGATCGCGTGGGGCATCGGCGAGCTGCCGACCCTGTTCCTCGCGATCATGGTCGCCTTCCAGTGGTCGAAGTCCTCCGATCGCGAAGCCAAGCGGGTCGACCGACGCGAAGCCCGGACGAACGACGCCGAGCTGCGCGCGTACAACGACATGCTCGCCACGATGGCCGAAAGCGACTCCCGCGCCGAACAGCGCCGCAGCTGACGCGGCCGAGGTGCGGGTCCCCGTGACCGGGTCGCCTCGCCGGCGGTAAGGCCCCGCTGGCGCCTGGGAGGCCCGAGTGCACCGGCACTCCGGTGGCAGGGCCGCCCCGGCGCCACCCGGCCCGCCCTGTCGTACGGGACGCCCGGCCGCCTCGACGCCGCGGCTGACCCCGCGCCACCCTGATACCGCCGATGCACGGGACGTCCGGTCACCTCGGCGAGGTCGCGCACGTCTGCGCATGACGCACACCCGCTGTGCACGAATATGCACAGGAAATTCTCGTTTTCGCGCCTCTGCGCATCCCAATCGTCTGTGAAGTGGCGCACACTGAGAGGGAACCGCCATCACCGGATCACGGTGAGGATCGGTGTGCGCAGGCCCGTGAGAGCTCTCATCGCCGAGAGTCCTGCCACGGCCGCCGCACCTGACGCGGTGACAGGTCAGCACGATCAGCCCGCAGAGTCGCGGCGCGGATCGGAGAAATCGAGGAGAGTCATGAGTGCACAGAGCCCCACGGAGAGGAAGTCGGTGCGCGCGCAGCTGCGCAAGGTCGTCGCCGCGTCGATGGCCGGCACGGTCGTTGAATGGTACGAGTTCTTCCTCTACGGGTCAGCGGCGACGCTGGTGTTCAACCACATCCTGTTCCCGCCGTCGGACAATCCGCTCACGCCGATCCTGCTCGGCTTCGCGACCTACGCCGTCGGCTTCATCGCCCGTCCCATCGGCGGCATCGTCTTCGGCCACTACGGTGACAAGTTCGGGCGCAAGAAGCTCCTGCAGCTCTCGATCATCCTCGTCGGCGCCGCGACGTTCCTCATGGGCTGTCTGCCGACGTTCGGGCAGATCGGCTACCTCGCGCCGATCCTCCTCGTCCTCCTGCGCATCGTCCAGGGCTTCGCGGTCGGCGGCGAATGGGGCGGGGCGGTGCTCCTCGTCGCCGAGCACTCCCCGGACAAGGAGCGCGGCTTCTGGGCGTCGTGGCCGCAGTCGGGTGTGCCGTTGGGCAATCTGCTCGCCACCGGCGTCCTCTTCGTCCTCACCGCGACCCTGAGCGAAGAGGCCTTCCTCTCGTGGGGCTGGCGCATCGCGTTCTGGCTCTCGGCGGTCATCGTCCTCATCGGCTACTACATCCGCACCCGGGTCTCCGACGCCCCGATCTTCGAGAAGATCCAGGCCGAGGAGATCGAGGAGGGCGTCGACTACGGCGTCAAGGCCGTCTTCAAGCGCTACCCGCGTGAGGTCTTCACCGCGATGGGGCTGCGGCTGGTGGAGAACATCCACTACTACCTCGTCGTCACCTTCTCGATCACCTACCTCGCGGTCGTCGCGAAGATCGAGGCGAGCGAGATCCTCGGCCTCCTCCTCGGCGCGCACGCGATCCATGCGCTGCTCGTGCCGATGATCGGTGCCCTCGGCGACCGGATCGGCCGCAAACCGCCGTACGCGATCGGCATCATCCTCACTGCGTCGTGGGGCTTCTTCGCCTTCCCGATGTACGACACCGGCAATCCCGGGCTCATCTTCCTCGCCCTCCTGCTCGGCCTCATCTTCCACGGGTTCATGTACGCCGGCCAGCCGGCGATCATGGCCGAGATGTTCCCGACCCGGATGCGCAACTCCGGCGTCTCGACCGGGTACCAGGTCACGGCGATCGTCGCGGGCTCCTTCGCACCGATCATCGCGACCGCGCTCCTCGACGAGTTCCACTCCTCGATCCCGATCGCGATCTACCTCGCGGTGGCGGCGCTCATCTCGCTCGTCGCGCTGATCTTCACGCGCGAGACGAAGGGCATCGACCTCCACTCGCTCGACCATGCCGACAAGGTCCGCCGCGGAGTCGTCGCCGGCTGAGCGGTCAGTGCCGTCGGCTGAGCGGGCGGGACGTCGCCGGCGGCTGCGGTCGTCCTCCCCTCGCCGAGGCGGGGCGACGACCACGGCCGGGTGCACTCCGTGCGGGGCTGGGGGAGCGGGTACGCGTCGGCCGATCGGCGCGGTGGCATGGCCCCGCCTCGGCGAAGATCCACCGGCCGTCGCGGTGAGGTGAGACGATGGCACCCGGCGCGGACCGGTCGGGCCACCAACTGCTCTGACCGGTCGGGCCACCGACTGCGCTGTCCGACAGAAGAACGAGGAAAGAGGATGTGGAATGACTGTTGATCTCACCGGCAAGCGGGCGCTCGTCACCGGCGGCGCCTCCGGTCTCGGCAAGGCGATGTGCGAGACGTTCGCCGCCGCCGGAGCGGCGGTCACCGTCGCCGACGTCGACGCGGAGGCGGCCGGAGCGGTCGCTGAGTCCATCGGCGGGCAGGCGTGGGTGGTCAACCTCGCCGACACCTCGGCGCTCGAGGGGATCGACGTCGACGTCGACATCCTCGTCAACAACGCCGGCATCCAGCGGATCCACCCGATCACGGAGTTCCCGCTCGAGGAATGGCGGCTCATCATGACCCTCATGCTCGAGGCGCCGTTCGTGCTGACGAAGGCCGCGCTGCCGGCGATGTACGCACGCGGATGGGGACGGGTCATCAACCTCTCGTCCGTCCACGGGCTGCGCGCCTCGGCCAACAAGTCCGCATACGTCGCCGCCAAGCACGGGCTCATGGGGCTGACGAAGACGACCGCGCTCGAGGCGGGCCCGCACGGCGTGACGTGCAATGCGATCAACCCCGGCTACGTCCTCACGCCCCTGGTCAAGGGGCAGATCGCCGAGCAGGCGCGGACGAACGGGATCAGCGAGGACGAGGTGCTCGAGAAGGTGTTCCTCGGGCACGCGGCGGTCCCGAAGCTCGCCGAGCCCGAGGACATCGCCGCGCTCGCCCTCTTCCTCGCCAGCGATGCGGCCGGCGTCGTCACGGGAGCCGCCCACAGCGTCGACGGCGGGTGGACCGCCGCCTGAGCGATCCTCCGACGTCGCGGCCGTCCTGCGGCATCGCGGCCTCGATTCGAACCACCATCCGGGTGCTCGACCACTCCACACCGGGTTGCCCTGCGTCCGAAAGGTAGCTGAGGGCAAGCAGCCGTGCGGCTCAGAGCACCTCGAGGACCGCGCGTACGCCGGCGCTGCGCAGCGCCTCATGACGTACCGACGCCCAATACGACACGCGTTTGGAGAAGAGTTCGGGCAGCACCTGGACGAGTCGACTGTTCCCGCGCGCCGTGAAATCCGGGAGGATCCCGATGCCGACCCCTCCGGCGGTGGCGAGCACATGCGCCTGCACCGAGGTGGAGCGGAAGAACCCCTTGCCCGCGGGCAGCTCCGCGGCCGCCTCGTCGAGGTCGTCGACCTGCAGGGAGTTCTCGATGTAGTAGACGATGCGATGATCGGCGAGGTCGTCGAGCGTGCGCGGCTGCGGATGCGTGCGCAGATACTCCTGCGAGGCGTAGAGCTGGAGGCGGTAGTCGCGGATCCGCTTGGCGGCGCTGCGCGGGGCGTCCGGTCGACCGACGACGACTTCGATGTCGACGCCCGACCGATACTGCCGGGCACGCTGCGTGGCGGTGATGAGCTCGATCTGCAGACCGGGATGGCGCAGCTGCAGGGATGTCAGCGCGGGGACCGCGAATTCGAGGGCGAACGCCTGCGGGCAGGCGAGGCGGATGGTCCCCGACAGTGCAGCGCTCTCATGGGCGTCGATGCGGCCGAGCGCGGCCTCGATGTCCTCGGCGACCGGCAGCAGCTGTCGCCCCGCGGTGCTCAGCTCCCAGCCGTCGGGCGAGGCGACGAGGACGCGCTGGCCGTACGCCTTCTCGAGGGCGGCGATCCGCCGGGACACGGTCGTGTGGTTGAGTCCGAGACTGTGCGCGGCCGCCGTGAACTTCCCCAGCCGCGCGACGGCGAGGAGGGTGAGCAGATCCTCCGGTGAGATCTGCCTGCCGGAACCGGTGGGTGCGTGAGCGGCCATAGTCTCCTCATTCTATCTGCGTGCGCGCACATTGCGGGTGCGGAAGAGGTGCCTTCCCGGGCTGATCCCCGCACCGCCTGCTGGCGTACTGTGAAGGGGAACACATGAACAGTTGATGCGAGGAGGCATGCGATGTCGACGATTGGATGGATCGGCCTGGGGAACATGGGTCGACCGATGACGGCGAACCTGGTCAAGGCCGGTCACACGGTCAAGGGCTTCGATGTGGTGCCGGACGCCGTGACCGCGGCAGCGGCCGATGGGGTCACCCCGGTGGGTTCGATCGCCGAGGCGGTCGCCGGTGCCGACATCGTCTTCACGATGCTGCCGAAGGGCGAGCATGCGCGGGCCGTCTACCTCGGCGACGACGGAGTGCTCGCCAACGCGGACACGAGCACCCTCCTCGTCGACTCCTCGACGATCGACTTCGATTCCGCGCGTGAGCTGCACAAGGACGCCGCCGAGGCGGGCTTCCGCTTCATCGACGGCCCCGTCTCCGGCGGGGTCACCGGCGCCCAGGCCGGAACTCTGACGTTCATGCTCGGCGGCGACGACGCCGATGTCGAGACGGCGCGGCCCTTCATCGAGCCGATGGCCGGCAACATCTTCCACGCCGGTGGTGAAGCCGCAGGTCAGGCCGCGAAGATCGTCAACAACATGATGCTCGCCATCAGCCTCGAAGGCGTTGTCGAAGGCGCCGTCCTCGCGCAGCGCTTCGGTCTCGACCCGAAGGCGTTCTACGACATCGCGAAGGTCTCCTCGGGCGATTCCTGGCCGCTGCGCACGTGGTATCCGGTGCCCGGCGTGACGGAGACCGCGGCGTCGAACAACGACTTCAAGCCCGGTTTCGCGACCGCGCTCATGCACAAGGACGTCGGTCTCGCACTCGCCGGCGCCGAGTCCCAGGGCGTCGATCTGCCGGCGGCCTCCCTCGTCTACGCCCAGCTGCAGAAGCTCGTCGACGAGGGCCTCGAGGGACTCGACACGACGGCGATCATCAAGAACATCGACCCCGCGGCTCCGGGCCTGCCGACGAAACCGTAAGCCAACAGCTCGCTGTTCCGCACACGCCCGCGTTGAGGAACTGTGCGCCGCCTCCATGGCGGCCACCCTGGTTGTGCGCCGGGTTCATGGCGATTTTCGCACTGAGATCGCCATGAACCTGGCGCACAATCGCACTGGATGTTCCGCACAATCCGGGTCGTGCGATGAGTGTCCGGTCGGCTCGGGCCCACACCCACTCTCGAACGCCTGTGCGATGGTGCCGCAGACGTGCCGACCGCGGCCAGGCCGCGCTCATGCGAGACTGGGAGCATGAGTTCGACCGACACCCTGACCGCAGACGAATCCGCTGACATCCGCGCCCGCCTCGACGAGGTGGCCGAGCGCACCGCAGCCGCCGCGCAGGCCTCCGGGCGCGACGCCGACGCCGTACGGATCCTCCTCGCGACGAAGACGCAACCGGCGGAGAAGATCCGGGTCGCGCTCGAACACGGCTTCGGTCTCATCGGGGAGAACAAGGTTCAGGAGCTCGTCGCGAAGGCCGACGACCTCGCCGACCTGCCCCATGAGTCCCACCTCATCGGTCCGTTGCAGAAGAACAAGGTCAACCACACCCTCCGGCATGCGCAGTGCATCCAATCGATCGACTCCCTCGACCTCGCGACGAAGATCGACAACCGCCTCGGCGTCATCGACAGCACCGTCGATGTCTTCGTCCAGGTCAACACCTCCCGTGAGGACTCGAAGTCGGGTGTCGCACCGGAGGACGCCGAGGCGCTCGTCACTGCCGTGCGCGAGCTGCAGCGCCTGCGCCTGCGAGGTCTCATGACGATCGGACTGCCGGGTCAGACGCCGGAGGAGATCCGCCCCAGCTACTCAGACCTCCGCGAACTCAGCGCTCGCCTCATCGACTCCGGCGCCCTGCCGGAGACCGCGACCGAGCTGTCGATGGGCATGAGCAATGACTTCGACCTCGCGATCGCCGAGGGCGCGACGATGGTCCGCATCGGCTCGAGCGTCTTCGGTGCCCGACCGGCTGCGTAGGCTGGCCCCACCGCCTCAACTGCCCGACGGCACCGCCAGTCGACCGCGCCCCGGCCCGCACCGGCGGTCACTGTGTCCCACGATGACAGCCGCCCTGCCGCCTCGGCGAGGGATCTGAGACCATGGACGCATGAACTCCAGCCCGCAGAGCTCCGCGGCCACCGCCGCGGACGACGCCACCGCCGAGGCCACCGCCCCGTCCCGCCCGCGCGAACCCAAGGTGCGCGCTCCCGAACTCCTCGGCCGCCGCTGGATGAACTCCGGTGACAAGGAGCTCAGCCTCGCCGACCTGCGCGGCAAGGTCGTCCTCCTCGACTTCTGGACGTTCTGCTGCATCAACTGCCTCCACGTCCTCGACGAACTGCGCCCGCTCGAGGAGAAGTACAAAGGCGAGCTCGTCATCATCGGCGTCCACTCGCCGAAGTTCGAGTTCGAGCGCACCGTTGAGGCCGTCGACCAGGCCGTCGAGCGCTACCAGGTCGAACACCTCGTCCTCGACGACCCCGACCTCATCACCTGGCAGGCCTACACGGCCCGCGCGTGGCCGACGCTCGCCGTCATCGACCCCGAGGGCTACCTCGTCGCCACTCTCTCCGGGGAAGGGCACGCCGCCGGTCTCGGCGAGATCATCGAAGGCCTCATCGCCGAACACTCCGCGAAGGGCACCCTCCACTCCGGGGACGGCCCATACGTGCCCCCGCCGGCACCGGAGACCGAACTCTTCTACCCGGGCAAGGTCACGGTCCTGCCGTCGGGCAACCTCCTCGTCGCCGACTCCGGCCACCACAGCCTCGTCGAATACGCCCCCGACGGCCACACCATTCTCCGCCGCATCGGCACAGGCGACCGCGGACTCACCGACGGCGACCTCGCGAGCGCCGAATTCAGCGAACCCGGCGGCATCACCGTCCTGCCCGACGACATCGCCGCCCAGGTCGGCTACCAGCTCGTCGTCGCCGACACCGTCAACCACGTCCTGCGCGGCATCGACCTCGAGGGCGGCACCGTGACGACGATCGCCGGCACCGGTGAGCAGCACATGGTCGGCGCGATCGACAACGTCCGCGGCACGCACGGGGCGCTCGGGCGCTACGACGGGCCCGCGCTCGACGTCAAGCTATCCTCGCCGTGGGACGTCCTCTTCGTCCCCGCGACCGCCGAGGTGGTCGTGGCGATGGCCGGCAACCACACGATCTGGTCGTTCGACCCGGTCAGCGGCCGCATCCGCCTGCTCTCAGGCACGATGAACGAGGGACTCGTTGACGGCGACGGCGAGACCGCCTGGTTCGCGCAGTCCTCGGGCCTCGACCTCCACCCTGACGGCGACGTCATCGTCGCCGACTCGGAGACCTCGGCGATCCGCCGCCTCGACCCGGCCACCGGTGAGGCGAGCACGATCGTCGGCGTCGGTCTCTTCGACTTCGGCTTCCGCGACGGACCCGCCCCTGAGGCGCGGCTGCAGCATCCGCTCGGGGTGCGCACCCTGCCCGACGGTTCGCTTGCGATCGCCGATACGTACAACGGCGCGATCCGCCGCTTCGACTTCGCGACGAACGAGGTGACGACGCTCGCCCGCGGGCTGCGGGAGCCCTCGGACATCCTCGTCGTGCCGGCGACCGGTGGAAATGCCGCTGACGAATCGGGCACCTCGGGCGACGCCGCTGCCGGCGACGCCGAACTCCTCGTCGTCGAATCGGCGAACCACACGCTCACCCGCGTCGCCCTGCCGAAAGACGCACAGCGCGTCGACGAGGGGGCGCAGACGAGCAAGCGGCCCTCGACCGAACTCGCCTCCGGTCCCGTGGCGATCAGCGTGAGCTTCACTGTCCCCGCAGGTCAGAAGCTCGACGACCGCTGGGGCGACCCGACGTACCTCCAGGTGTCGTCGACGCCGCCCGAGCTCATCGTCTCCGGCGGTGGGGGAGCGGAGGGGCTGAGCCGCGACATCGTCATCGACCCCGAGTTCACCTCGGGCGTCCTCCACGTCACCGCGCGAGCGGCCGCGTGCGACGGCGAACCCGGCGGGGAGATCCCGCTCCACGCCGCCTGCCACCTCTACCAGCAGGACTGGGGCATCCCCATCGAGCTGAGCGAGGCGGCCCCGGCCGTCCTCGACCTCGACCTCCGCGGAGCCTGACACGGTCACAGACCTGACACGGTCACAGAACCGCGGGATCTCGGGCCGCGCGATCCTCACATGATCGAGACTTCGCCGAGGCGGCGCGGTTCGACCCGGACCTGCGAGGACCGGACGACGACGGAGCCGCCGAAGACGAAGGACAGGGTCTCGTCGAGGTCGTACTCGGATGCGGTGACGATGTCGCGGTAACGGCCCTGGATCCGCACCTCGGCCGTCGCCGGGGTGAGCTCGAGGTCGCCGCCGGAAGCCGTGAGACTGACCTTCGGCTCGCGCACGATCGACCATGTGACGTCGCCGAGGATCTCGTTGTCCGTCTCATAGCCGAAGACGCAGCCGGTGGGCATGAGCGTCGTCGCCTTCACGCAGCCGGCGAGATAGTCGCTGACCTGCTGGGCCACGGACTCCTCGAGCTTCGCGGTCGGCTGCGGGGAGAGGGAGACCTGGGCGGTGTCGCCGGGGGCGGTCACCTCGGCGCGCTCGGACTTCGACGTCAGGTACGTCGCGTCGAAGCCGACGAGATAGGTGGCCGGGAAGAGCACGGGCACGGTGCCGGCGGAGACGCTGAAGCCGTTGACCGTCGCCGTCGACGAGCCCGAGACATCGAGGTCGAGCGTCGGCCACGCCTCCTGCTCGATCGCCCACCGATCGAAGAGGCCCGCGGCGGCCGGAAGCTTGACGAGGGTGAGGTCGACCGACCGCGTCTGCGAGGATAGCACGTAGCTGAGCTTGACCGTCGCCCGGTCGCCGTCGGTCGAGATCGTCTCCGCACTCGCCTCGCGGGGCAGGTCGGGGGCCGCGGAGAGGACGTCGCCGTTGAGCGCGAGCGTCGACTCCGGAGTGGGGGAGGAGAGGTAGGAGAAGGCGCGTTCGGCATTGCCCTGCTCGATCGCGCGCATGTACGCCTCGACCGTGCGCGCCGGCGTGTAGAACGCGAGATTGAGCAGCGGCACCGAGGCGACGGTGAGGACGATGACGACGAGTGCCGAGATGAGGAGTGTCCGCGGTGTGCGCATGGCCTCTCCTCGTCGGCTTGGGGGATGGGGCGGACCGTGATGCGGATCCGCAACGGCGTCGAATCCAGTTTAGTGGACAGTCGGCCTGTCCCCGTCCCCGGCCCGTCCCACTCGGATCGCCGAGGCGGCGGCCGGGTTCAGCGGCTCAGCGCGGCTTGCGATCACGGCAGGGGCGGCCCTGATGCGCGGGGCGTTCGACAGCGGCTCAGCGCCGCCCATGATCGTGGCAGGAGCGGCCTCGGTGCGCGGGTTCGCCGCAGCCGAGTCCGGACGCGCGGGTCACTCCACGGAATAGGCCCGCAGCGCCGAGGTGTCGACCTCGACGAAGACGTGCGTGCCGACCCTGACCGCGGCGCGCAGCTGCGCGAGCGTCGCCCCGAGGCCCGGATGGAGGATCCCGAAGCCGGCACCGGAGTCAGCTCCGCTGCCGTCACCGGAATCACCGGCACTGTCCTCACCAGCACCAGCAGAGGTACCGCCGAGGCGGGCGAGATCGGCGAGGTCGACGTCGAGGGCGAGCCCCATCTCCGTGTCGACGGGTGAGAGCTTCGCCTGGATCGCGGTGCCGCGGTCCCGGAGTCCGACGACGATGGCCTCGAAGACCGCCGCCGAGGTGAACGCCGGGTCGTGCTCGTCGAGCGAGACGAGGGCGCTGCGCCAGGGCAGGGTGACGAAGACCTTCCCGTCGAGCTCGGTCCGGGCGCGGACCGCGGAGTGGCCGATCGACAGCCAGCCCTTGCGGGCCAGGCCGGACCAGATGTTGACCCCGGTGAGTTCGGCGGGCAGGGAGCCGCGCGGTTCGCTGACGACGGAGGCGAGCGAACCGAACGCGACGAGTTCGCCCTTCTCGATGTCGGCGACCCCCGCCTCGGCGATGATGAAGTCCGTGAGGGTGTCGGAGGAGAAGACGATGCCCCGGCCCTCGGCGGCCGCGAGGTCAGCGAGCCGGGCCCGCAGGCCGGTCCGGATGTGGCCGGGCACGCCCGCGAAGGGATCGATGAAGGTCAGCCACTTCGCGCCCGTGGCCCAGGCGAGGGCGAAGACGAGTTTCGCGCGCGCTCCCGCGTCGAGGTCGCTGAGACGTCCGCGCAGCGCCTCGGGCGGCAGGCCGAACTCGGTGCACGCCGCCGCCAGTGCCGCCTCCCCGGGATCGGCACCGGCGGCACGGAAGTAGGTTCTCACCCATCTGCGCACACGCAGACGTCCCGACCGGAACCCGGTCGGGATCTGTGGGGGAGGCGCGACACCGGCCAGGGCCGCCGCGGACAGCACCACCTCGGTGATGCTGTCCGGGCTGCCCATGAGCCCGAGAACCGTCCCTGCTCGAAGACGACCGAGGTCGATCGGGCGTCTGCCGAGGTGCAGCCCCTCCAGGGACAGTTCTGTGCTCAACGGATCTTAGAACTCCGCAGGATCGTCGGCGGCCGCATCGGCGCGACGACGGGTGATGACGACGGCGGCCGCGCCGACGACGAGGAGTCCCGCGCCGAGCGCGAGTCCGGTCAGTTCGGCACCGGTGCGGGGCAGGTCGTTCGAGGCGCTGCTGCCGTTGCCGGAGTCACCGCTGCCGGATCCACTGCCGGAGCCCGAGCCGTTGCCGTCCTCGGACACGTCGGTGCCGTTGGTGACGACAGTGAAGCTGCCGCCCTGGGGCTTGTCGAAGCTCTCGGCCTGGACGCGGACGTTGTACGTGCCGAGCACGGCCTTGACCTTGGCCTGGACGCCGAAGGTCGCCTTGCCTTCGTCGTCGGCGTCCTTCGACATCGTGTAGCGGTCGACCTTGCCCTGGGCGTGTTCGACGACGATCGTGATCTTCTCACCGGGCTGCGCACCGGTGACGCCGAGGGTCACACCCTTGTTGAGGAAGTCCTCGGAGCTGATCTCCGTGGGATCGATGATGAGCGCCTGCGGTGCTGCCGCCGGCTGCTCCTCGTCGTTCGCTCCCTCGCTCGTCGACGGCGACGGATCGCCGGTCTCCGACGGTGTGCCGGTCTCGGTGGGCTGGGGGGTCTCGGTCGGAGCGGTCTCGGACGGCGTCGGCTCCTCGGTCTCCGAGGGCGTCTCCGAAGGAGTCTGCGTCTCGGTGGGCGAGGGCGTCTGCGACGGCGTCTCGGTCGGCGACTGGGTCTCCGTCGGTGTCGGCGACTTCGTCTCGGTCGGTGACTGCGTGGGAGTCTCGGACGGCGACGCGGTCTCGGACGGAGTCTGCGTGGGAGTCTCGGTCGGAGTCGGCGATGCGGTCTCGGTCGGCGACTGGGTCTCCGACGGCGTCTCGGTCGGAGCCGGGGACGTCGTCGACGGTGCCGGAGCGGTCGGACGCTCGCAGGTGCCGCCGGCTCCCGAATCGTCGATGTCGGCATCCGAGGCGACGACCTCGAAGGTCACCTTCGAGGAGTCCTTCTCGGTCTTGAGGTCTGTGAGGAAGAGCGTGTACTTGCCGACCGGCACCTGAGCGCCCTCGGTCGTCGAGAAGTAATAGGTGCCGTTGACCTTCCCGTTCTCGTCGACGGTGAGCTGCGTCTGCGGGGTGTACTCCGTGCCGTCGGTGCCGACGACCGTGACGGTCGCCTTCTCATCGGCGGTGAATCCGGTGCCGGAGAATCCGATGCCCTTCTTCTTGTCCGCAACGTCGGTGCGGGTGATCTGGGCTGCGGACACGGTGGCCTGCGGAGTGGAGCTGTCGGGAACCGCCGAGCTGTTTTCGGGGTCGGTCGAGTTCTGCGCGCCGTCGTAGGCGCAGAGCGGGCCCTGGGGCACCGTAGGAGACTCCGTCGTCGCAAACGCCGGAGCGCCTGCGAGACCTGTCAATGCGACGGCTACTGCGGGGGCAAGCACAAGACGCGAGGTCTTCACAGTAATGCCTTTCGGTTGATCTCAACCCGCGAAAGGCGATGGAACTCCCGGCATTCCTTGGCTGAAAAGAGGAAGGCACCATCGTGCGCGGGTTCGTACAGCACACAACTCTAAGGCATTCACTCAGGCGGGTGGGGAGACACACGGAGGGAATTCAAGGAAAAATCCCGCGATCGTTATCATTTCGTGACCAAGTAACGGCGTGTCGCTCCTCGCCGAGGCGGCTGCTGAGTCTCCAATGCACCCTCCCCGAGGTGATTCCTCAGTCCCCACCGCCACCTCGGCGAGGTGATTCCTCAGTCCCCGACACAACCCCGTCGAGGCGGTCGGCAGATCCCGCGCGCCTCGAGAACTGCGCGAGACGGGCCGTCCGACTACCATCGGGGATGTGACTCTCCTTTCCGATCGCGACATCCGCGCCGAACTCGAATCCGGCCGCATCGCCCTCGACCCGTGCGATCTCTCCCTCGTCCAGCCCGCCAGCGTCGACGTCTGCCTCGACCGGTACTTCCGTCTCTTCGACAACCACAAGTACCCGGTCATCGACCCGAGCCTCGAACAGCCCGAGCTCACCCGGTTCGTCGAGGTCGCCCCCGAGGAGCCCTTCGTCCTCCATCCCGGCGAGTTCGTCCTCGCCTCGACGCACGAGCTCGTCACGCTCCCCGACGACATCGCCGCCCGGCTCGAGGGCAAGTCCTCGCTCGGCCGCCTCGGCCTTCTCACGCATTCGACGGCGGGCTTCATCGACCCCGGCTTCACCGGGCACGTCACCCTCGAGCTCTCGAACGTCGCGACGCTGCCGATCACGCTGTGGCCGGGCATGAAGATCGGCCAGCTCTGCTTCTTCCGGCTCAGCTCCTCGGCGGAGAACCCCTACGGCTCGCAGATCACCGGCAGCCGGTACCAGGGCCAGCGGGGCCCGACGGCCTCCCGGTCGCACGCGAACTTCTTCCGGAGGGCCATGTGATCTCCCGGCGCGAGCTGCGGCAGCGGGAACAGGCGGAGCAGGCCGCTCCGACGGCGGCCGCTGCCGATCTGCGAGGGTTCCACCTCCTGCTCCTCGACGCCGAGGTCGAGGTCTCCGACGTCCTCGCGCTCGTCCACAACCGACTGCCCGACATCCCGGCGCGGTTCGGGGACAACGGCCAGGTGCGCCTGTCCCGGCACTCGCGCCTCAGCGCCGGAGTCGACCTCGACCCGGCGACCGCGGCCGCCCTCGAGGTTCCCGAATGGGCGACCCACGCCGTCGTCCTCGACTGCCCGCGCGACCGGGAACCGGCCCCGCCGCCGGACTGGTTCGCCGATGCCGACGGCCTCCACGAGGCGTTCCCCAAGGGACTGCCCGACCGTGAGGAGGAGCGTCAGCTCAGCCTCCTCCTGTCGATCGCCTCTCGCCTGCACCTGGCCGTCCGCCTCGCCGACGAAGACGGACTGCCCACCCGCGTCCTCGTCCCCGACCCCGATGCGAAGGTCGACCTCTACATCTACTCGCAGTACTGGCTCGAACCCGAGGTCGCGCTCTCCGTCGTCCGCCGGCACGCTCCGCACGCCTTCCAGCAGGCGCTGCCGACCCCCGATGCCGCGGTGCTCGCGCAGGCAACGCTCGACGATCCGCTCTTCGACGCCACGGCGCCGGTCGTCCTCGACGGATACTCCCTTCTCATCCCGCTCGGGGAGATCGACGAGGGAGCCGGGGAGATCGAGATCCGCGTCATCGAGGCCGAATGGGTGCCGCCGATCATCGCCGCGAGCACCGCGGAGCCGCAGATCGAGTACCACGTGCACTGGATGGACACCGAACAGCTGCGGTACCGCCCCGGCCGTCCCCGCCGGTTCCGTCGGATGCGCGCCGAGGTGGCCGACCTCGTCGATCGGATCGGCGCGGAGCTGCTCTCGCGCAGCGACGGCACGGGGCTCGATGAGAACGGGTTCCTTGTCACTTCGGGGCAGCTGCGGGGCTGAATCCTCCGAACTGAGCGAGCAGCCCATTGATTGGGAGATCAGGGGTGTTCCATGAGAAAATACTGTTGAGCAGAAATGACCCCATAATCCCCTTGTGAAGACGGAGGTGTCCGCCGGTGATTGCCATGACGGGAGCCTTCTTCGGGGCTGCTGTCATTGCCTATCCGCTGGTGAGGATCCTCGGGCGCAACGCCTTCTTCCTCCTCGCCCTCGTCCCCCTGGCGGGATTCATCCTCACCCTCAGCGCCACCTCGGCGCTCTTCGGCCCCGACGGCGCCCCGGTCGTGGAGAACCTCGACTGGCTTCCCGCGCTCGGCCTCTCCGGCATCTTCCGCCTCGACATCCTCTCGTGGGTGATGAGCCTCATCGTCACCGGGGTGGGCACGCTCGTCCTCATCTACTGCGCCCGCTACTTCCCCGCCGACGAACCGGGCCTCGCCCGTTTCGCCGCGGTGTTCATGGCCTTCGCGGGCATGATGTACGGACTCGTCCTCGCCGACGAACTCCTCGTCCTCTTCGTGTTCTGGGAGGGCACGACGGTCTTCTCCTACCTCCTCATCGGCCACAGCCAGTCGCGGCGGCGGTCCCGGCAGGCCGCACTCCAGGCGCTCATCGTCACCACGGCCGGCGGCCTGGCGATGTTCGTCGGGATGGTCCTGCTCATCACCGCCACCGGCACCGGATCGATGTCGGCCCTCGTCGAGCGCGCGCAGCTCGGCATGGACACCGGCCCGGTCATCACCACCGCCGTCATCCTCATCCTCGTCGGCGCGGTCTCGAAGTCCGCGCTCCTGCCCTTCCACTTCTGGCTGCCCGGCGCGATGGCCGCGCCCACCCCGGTCAGCGCCTATCTCCACGCCGCGGCCATGGTCAAGGCCGGCATCTATCTCATCCTGCGGCTGGCTCCCGGCTACCACAATCTGCCGGGCTGGACGGAGATCCTCCTCACCCTCGGTCTGCTGACGATGTTCATCGGCGGGTGGCAGGCGCTGCGGCAGACCGACCTCAAACTGCTGCTCGCCTTCGGCACCGTCTCCCAGCTCGGGTTCCTCACGGTCATGGCCGCCTTCGGGTCCCCGGACCTCACGCTGGCGGCGCTCGCGCTCCTCGTCGGCCACGCCCTCTTCAAGGCCTGCCTCTTCCTCTGCGTCGGCATCATCGACCACCGTGCCGGCACGCGCGATCTCACGAAGCTCTCCGGCGGCTGGAAGGCGTTCCCCGTCGTCGCCGTGTGCGCGACGATCGCCGCCGCCTCGATGGCCGGCATCCCGCCGACGCTCGGGTTCGTCGCGAAGGAGGCCGTCTACTCGACGCTGCTCGAGTCCGGGACGAAGGCCGGGGTCATCGCGCTCATCGGCATCATGATCGGCTCGATCCTCACCGTCGCCTACTCCGCGCGCTTCGTGTGGGGAGCGTTCTCCTCGAAGCCCGGCGTCGACGATATCGCCCGCCGCGACGAGAACGTCACCCTCGTCATCTCCCCGATCATCCTCGCCGCCCTCACCCTCATCCTCGGGCCCGCGGCCGGCGTCCTCGACCCCTATCTCCAGGCCTGGACCTCGGTGCTGCCGACGACGAACCCGGCCGACGGCGAGTACTACCTCGCGCTCTGGCACGGCTTCGAACCCGCACTCGGCCTCTCCGCGGTCACCGTGGCCGCCGGCCTCCTCCTGTTCTGGTTCCGCCGGACCGTCGCGAAGGTCCAGTCGACTCTGCCGGCGGGCATCGACTTCCACAACGTCTACCGTCGCCTCATCAGCGGGATGGAAGCGCTCGCGCTCTGGGTCACCGCACGCACGCAGCGCGGTTCGCTGCCGTTCTACCAGAGCGTCATCTACCTCGTCCTCATCGGCGGCGTCGGGCTCGCGCTCATCACGAATAACACGTGGCCCATCCGCTTCCAGCTCGCCGCGAGTCCGCTCGACTTCATCGTCGCCGCCGTCCTCATCGTCGTCGCGATCGCCGCGACCCGCGCGAAGAAGCGCTTCACCGCGGTCGTCGTCACCGGCATCTCCGGCTATGCCATGGTCGCGTTCTTCGCGTTCATCGGCGCCCCTGACCTCGCGCTCACGCAGGTCCTCGTCGAGACGATCACGATCGTCGTCTTCGTCCTCGTCCTCCGCCGCCTGCCCGCCCGGATCGGACAGAGCACGGGACGCTTCACCCCGGCGTGGCGGGCGATCATCGGCGCCGGCGTCGGCGTGACGATGATGGTCGTCGTCCTCCTCGCCGCCGGCGTGCGGATGTTCGACCCCGTCTCCGCGGACTTCGGCGAACTCGCCTACGTCATCGGCAACGGCCAGAACATCGTCAACGTCACCCTCGTCGACATCCGCGTGTGGGACACGTTCGGTGAGATCTCCGTCCTCGTCGCCGCCGGCACCGGTGTTGCCGGACTCATCTTCGTCCGCGGCCGCGAAGGCCACCTCGGCCGCTTCTCCCCGGACCGCACCGGCTTCGGCCGGGCCGGTCAGCTGCGCTTCCAGCCCGTGCCCGACGAGATCGGCCCGCGTCGGGAGGCCGACAGCGACCACGAGGGCGTCGAGGAGCGCCGGGCCTCGTGGCTCATCGCCGGTCGCACGCTCGCCCCGCGCAACCGCTCGATCATCCTCGAGGTCACCGCGCGCCTGATCTTCCACGCCGTCCTCGTCTTCTCCGTCTACCTGCTCTTCACCGGGCACAACACCCCCGGCGGCGGTTTCGCCGGCGGTCTCGTCGCCGGTCTCGCCCTTGTCGTCCGCTACCTCGCGGGAGGCAAGTTCGAACTCGCCGAGGCGGCCCGCTTCACTCCCTCGGGCCTGCTCGGCACCGGGCTCATCCTCTCCGTGCTCACCGCGGTCGGCGGCTGGTTCTGGGGCGATGCGGTCTTCAAGTCGATCTACGTCGAGGGCACGCTCCCGCTCCTCGGGGAGCTCAAGTTCGGCACCCCGACGTTCTTCGACATCGGCGTCTACCTCATCGTCGTCGGCCTCATGCTCGACATCCTCCGCTCCCTCGGCGCCGAGGTCGACCTCCACCAGGAGCGCGACGAGCTCCTGCTCACCGACCGGCTCAACACCTCGCTCGGCCTCACCGAGCGGATCGGCGACGAAGCCGAGCACCACGCGGTCTCCGAGATCCTCAACCGCGTCAACCACCTCGAAGTCGACAACGGCGCTGAAGGAGGACGGCTGTGAGTCTGCCCTTCGTCATGGTCCTCGCGATGGGAGTCCTCTTCGCGTGCGGCGTCTACCTCATGCTCGAACGCTCCCTGACCCGGGTGCTGCTCGGCTTCATCCTCCTCGGCAACGCCGTCAACCTCCTCATCATCCTCACCGCCGGGCGCGGCAGGCCGCCGCTGACCGACGGGAAGAACCTCTCGACGGTCGGCATGTCCGACCCGCTGCCCCAGGCCCTCGTCCTCACCGCCATCGTCATCACCTTCGCGGTCACCGCGTTCCTCCTCGCGATGATCTACCGCTCCTGGCGACTCGTGCGCGCCGACTCCCTCCAGGACGACGCCGCCGACCTTCAGGTCGCGATCACGAAGATGATCAACTCGGAGGCCGAGGCCGGCACCGACTACGACGACACCGAGTTCGGCGACGAGGCCGAAAGCCCGATCCGCGGGGCCGTCGACCTCGACGACGACGGCACCCCGGCCCAGCGGAAGGCCGCCGAGACCACCGAAGGATCCGAGGCGGACGAGAGCCCCGCCTCGGCGTCGGGAAGGACCACCGGAGGCACTGATCGCGCAGCCGACGCTGACCGAACAGCCGACCCCGACAGCCCTGACTCGACGGGCAGCACCGACACGAGCGGCAACACCGACACGACCGACAGCTCTGACACGACCGACAGCACACGGGAGAAGGGGGAGGACCGATGACCGAGCTCCTGCCCATCCTCGTCCCCCTGCCCGTCCTGCTTCCGCTCATGGGCGCGGGCCTCGCCCTCGTGCTCTCGAAGCACACGCGCTCGCAGAACATCGTCTCCGTCCTCACGCTCACCGCGGTCATGGTCATCGCGTTCGTCGTGCTGCTCGGGGTCGACCAGTACGGGCCGCAGGTCGTCGCGATCGGCGGCTGGGAGCCGCCGGAGGGCATCACGCTCGTCGCCGACCGGCTCTCGGCGCTCATGCTCGTCGTGTCCTCCCTCGTCACCCTCTGCGTGCTCATCTACGCGCTCAGCCAGGACGCGAACGACGATTCGAACGAGACGCCGATCTCCGTGTTCAACCCCAGCTACCTCGTGCTCTGCGCGGGCGTGGCGAACGCGTTCCTCGCCGGCGACCTCTTCAACCTCTACGTCGGATTCGAGATGCTCCTGCTCGCGTCCTACGTCCTCCTCACCCTCGGTGCGACGGCCGAGCGGATCCGGGCGGGCGTGACCTACGTCGTCGTCTCCCTCGTCTCCTCGATCATCTTTCTCACGGCGATCGGCGTCATCTACGCGGCGACGGGCACGGTCAACATGGCCCAGCTCGCCGAGCGCCTCGACCAGCTGCCCCCGGACGTGCAGATGGTCCTCCACGTCCTCCTCCTCATCGGCTTCGGCATCAAAGCGGCGATCTTCCCGCTCTCGTTCTGGCTGCCCGACTCGTATCCGACGGCGCCGGCTCCGGTCACCGCGGTGTTCGCGGGCCTGCTGACGAAGGTCGGCATCTACGCGATCATCCGCACCGAGACCCTGCTCTTCTCCGATTCCTCGCTGCGGGTCCCGCTGCTCATCGCCGCGGGGCTGACGATGCTCGTCGGCATCCTCGGGGCGATCGCGCAGTCGGAGATCAAGCGCATCGTGTCCTTCACGCTCATCTCCCACATCGGGTACATGCTCTTCGGCGTCGCGCTCGGCACGACGTTCGGGCTCGCCGCGGCGATCTACTACACGGTCCACCACATCATCGTCCAGACCGCGCTGTTCCTCGCGATCGGACTCGTCGAAATGCGCGGCGGGTCGACGTCGACGCGCTCCCTCGGCGGGCTCATGGTCCTCTCCCCGGCGCTGACGATCATCTTCTTCCTCCCCGCCCTCAACCTCTCCGGGATCCCGCCGTTCTCCGGGTTCATCGGCAAGGTCGCGCTCTTCGCCGCCGGCTTCGAGGACCAGAATTGGCTGGCCACCGCGCTCATCGTCGCCGGCACCGTGACGAGTCTGCTCACCCTCTACGTCATCGGCCGCACGTTCAACCTCGCGTTCTGGCGCGACCCGGCCGACGCCGAGGAGCCGAACGAGGAGCTCGTCGAGGAGTTCGCCGAGCGCAAGCGCACGATCCTCGCCGGGGGAACCTGGCGTTCGCGGATCGGCGTGCCGGGACCGATGTTCGCGGCCACCTCGGCGATCGTCCTCGTCTCGATCCTGCTGACGATCTTCGCCGGGCCCCTGTGGGATCTGTCGATGCGCGCCGCGGAGAACCTCGCCGACCCGCTCAACTACGTCAACCAGGTGCTCGGAGGTGGTGGCTGATGACGCCGCGCACACCGGTGAACAAGGGCCGCCGGATCGTCCAGCAGCTCGTCCTCGTCTTCTTCCTCGTCGTCCTCTGGGTGATGCTGTGGGATTCGCTCACGGTGCTCAGCGTCGTCACCGGCATCATCCTCGCGTTCCTCGTCACCCGGGTGTTCTACCTGCCGCCGGTCGTCCTCTCCGGCCGGTTCAACATCCTCCACGCCGCGGTCTTCGCCGGCTGGTTCCTCTACTCGATGGTCATCGCGTCGGTCGAGGTCGCGTGGTTCTCGTTCCGCCCGAAGGCCGTGGGCGCCGGATCGGTCATCGCCGCGGATCTGCGGACCCGCTCCGACCTCATGATGACGCTCGTCGCCGACACCGCGAGCCTCATCCCCGGCTCGATCATCGTCGACAGCGACCGGGCCCGCGGCCGCCTCTACCTCCACGTCCTCGACGCCGACACCGACGAGAAGATCCTCGCCGCGAAGAAGCAGGTCTACGACATCGAGGGCCTGCTCATCAAGGCGCTCGGGTCGACCCGTGACCTCGCCGCGCTCAAGGTCGACCCCGACCCGCTCGCCGCCTCCGCGGAGAGAGGAGGGACCCGATGAACGGCCTCGTCATCACCGTCATCATCGCCGTCGCGACGATCCTCTTCGCCGCCTCGGTGTTCGTCGCCCTCTACCGCGTCATCCGCGGTCCCTCGATCCTCGACCGCATGATCGGCACCGACGTCATCCTCGCCTCGATCATGTGCGGTCTCGGCGCGTTCATGGCCGTGACCGGCCGCACCGACCTGTTGCCCGTGCTCATCGTGCTCGCGATGCTCGGCTTCGTCGGGTCCGTGAGCGTGTCCCGCTACGTCTCGAAGTCCGATTCGATGACCCCGGGCGCCGAGGCGGGGGCGCTCAGCGACTTCTCCGCCTCCGACTGGCACATGCCGAAGAGCGAGACCGCCGCGACCGACGACGCGCAGTCCGCTCGGGAGGCGGCGTGGGCCGAGGACGTCGCCCGCGGCATCTCGAACGTCCCCGACGGACCCGTCGAGATCACCGTCCGCGACGAGGTCGTCGTCCCCGACCCGGGCCCCGCCGAGGCGACGACCGCCTCGGCGACACCCGACGACGAGCGCGGGGAAGGAGCCGGCAGCGGCCCCGACGCGGGTCCCGACGACGGCCTCGCCGGGCCCACCGATGAGGTCGGGCGGCACCGGCACGACGACGGGAAGGGGGGACACGATGGTCCTTGATCTCATCAGCGCGATCCTCATCCTCCTCGGCGCGGTCCTCTCGCTCGCTGCCGCGGTCGGTCTGCTCCGGTTCGGCGATCTGCTCTCGCGGATGCACGCGAGTGCGAAGCCCCAGGTGCTCGGCCTCGTCCTCATCGCGATCGCCATCGCCATCCAGTTCCCGACGTGGGCAACGGTGACGACACTGGCGATCATCGTCTCGTTCCAGCTCGTGACGATTCCCGTCGCCACTCACATGGTCGGTCGCGCCGGCTATCGCACCAAGCACCTGCGTCGATCTATGCTGTATCGAGATGAGCTGGCCGAAGCCGTCGATCGCGCAGAGGCCAGGGAGACGGCCCGTGAGCGCCGACGAGAGTTCGGAACGGACGAACATGACGGTTGACAACCAGCGAGACCAGCAGCCGCTGGTGCTCGTAGCCGACGACGAGCCGGATGTGCTCGGCGCGGTGGTGCCCTTCCTTCAGCGCTCTGGGTTCAGGGTGCTCGCCGCCGGTGACGGCCTGCTCGCCCTCGATGAGATCCGCCGCCACCAGCCCGACGTCTGCGTCCTCGACGTGCTCATGCCCGGGGCCGACGGCCGGCAGGTGCTGCGCACCCTGCGGCAGGAGGAGAACTGGGTGCCGGTCCTCCTCCTCACCCAGGTCGGGGAGGCCGTGGAGAGGGCGATGGCGCTCGAAGAGGGCGCCGACGACTACCTCAACAAGCCCTTCGACCCCCATGAACTCGTTGCCCGGATCCGCGCGGTGCTGCGCCGGACCCGGACTGAGGGCCCGCCGCTCGCGACCGCCCCGGTGCTCGTCTCGAGCTTCGGGCTGCGGGTCGACCGGGTCGGCCGGCGCGCGTGGCTCGGGCAGCGCGAACTCGTCATCACACCCAAGGGCTTCACCCTGCTCGAATACCTCATGGTCCATCAGGACGAACTCATCGACCGCGCCCGGCTCCTCGAAGTCCTCTGGGGGTTCGAGGAAGCCGTGGGGACCCGCGCCGTCGACTCCCGGGTCGCGGAGCTGCGCCGGGTGCTCGGCGAGGATGCCGCCGAACCGCGGTGGATCGCCACCGTCCAGGGCCGCGGCTACCGTTTCGTCGGCGACGTCCACGGTGAGGAAGGACTCCGACGGATATGACGAACTTCCTGGTCATCGAGGTCCAGATCTGGCTGTTCCTCCTCATCCTCCTCCTCGTCCTCGCGGGGCTCGCGGCGGCCGCGTTCTTCGGCTGGCGACGGCTCAAGCGCCGCGAGGCAGCACTGCGCGAGTCCATCGAGACCGCGGCTGCCGAGGATTCGCTCGCCAAGCGCAATCGGATGCTCATCCGCCTCGACCACGAGCTGAAGAATCCTCTCACCGCCCTGCGGACGTCGGCGGCGACGATCCGTGAGGTGTCCCGACAGGGCGGCACCCTCGCCGAGGTGGAGCCCTCGGCCAAGCAGGTCGACATCTCCTCCCGCCGGGTCGCGCGTCTCCTCGCCGACCTGCGCAAACTCGCCGACGTCGAGACGCGGATCATCGAGTACTCCCGCGTCGACCTCGACCGTCTCATCCACCAGGCCGTCGAGGATGCCTCGACTGCGCCGGGTGCCGAGGATCGGATGATCGTGGCGACGGTCGCGCGTGCTCCCTGGCGCCTGCCCGACGTCGCTGGGGAGGAGGATCTCCTCCTCACGGCGATCCTCAACCTGCTCGGCAATGCGCTCAAGTACTCTTCGCAGGCCGAGGTCGTCGAGCTCCGCGCGAACGAGCAGATCATCGACAACCATCGCTGGGTCGTCGTCGAGGTCGCCGACACCGGCAGCGGCATCCCGTTGGGGGAGCAGGACCAGGTGTGGGACGAGCTCTCCCGCGGCTCGCGGGTGCGCGCCGTCGCCGGGTCGGGCATGGGCCTCTCCCTCGTCCGCTCGATCGTCGCCCGCCACGGCGGGTCGGTGCAGCTCTTCAGCCAGGAGGGCGTCGGCACCTCGGTGCGCATGGTCCTTCCCGTCCTCGCCGACGCCGACCCGGTCGGGGCACCGCCGATGGCCGAGGGCGGCGCCCACGCTGCCGCCGGCTCGCACCCCGTGCAGCCGGTGCAGAATCCCGATATGCGCCACGCCCCCGGGTTCCTCCCGCCGCGTCAGCCGAGCGAGGCCGAACTCAACGGGCGGATCCTCGGCACGCCGAGGCGGACGTCGAAGCGCCGCCTCGAACGCGTCGACGGCACGCTCATCGATCGGTCGACGGGGGAGTCCGTCGGCAGCGGCAGCGGGTTCCCCGTCGACTCCGGTCAGCATTCGCAATTCAAGCCAGGGACGCGCCCGCCGCAGAGCGGTCAGCCCCAAAGTGGCCAGCCTCACAGCGGTGGTGTGCCAGTCGAGGGTCAGCCGCAGAGTGGTGGCGTGCCGGTGGGCAGTCAGCCGCAGGGCCGCGGTGTGCCGGCGGGTGCGCCGCAACCTGACAGTGGACCCCAGCGGATGCCTCATGGCGGCGGACAGTCCGACAGCGGTCCGCAGCAGGGGATCCCGCAGCAGCAGGGAGCGCAATCTCCGCAGGGTCGGCCCGTGGCGATGCAGCAGGGGCCGGGCGCGCAGCCGCCCGGCGGCCACCCCGGCCCGCAACCGCACGGCGGTCAGCAGTCGGTGGGCAGTCAGCCCGGCGGCTATCCGGCGCACGCTGCCGGACAGCACTCGGGTCCTGGTTTCGGGCAGCGTCCCCACCAGGGCGTCCCCGGTGCTCCGGGCGGAGCACCCCAGCGGCCCGGCCAGGGTCTTCCTTCCGGAGTCCAGGGGCAGCAGGGCGGTCAGCCGTTCGGTGTCCCGGAGCACCGGCGCTTCGCCGATCCCACGCGCCGTCCGACACCGCAACCCGGTGGTCAACCGCCACAGAGCGGACAGCCGCAGCCGAACGACGGCCGTCAGGCGGTCAGTGGCCAGCCGCAGCCGAACGGGCAGCCGGGATACGGCGATCGACAGCCGCAGAACGGGCGCCCGCACGGTGGCCGGCCCGCCCCAACGCCGTCAGAGACCGTCCACCCTCAGGGCGGCCGGCCGGGCACCGCGCAGCCCCAGGGCAGTCAGCCCGCCCCCGGCCAGCCCGGCACTGCTCCGCCCGGCTCGGCTGACCAGCCGTTCCCGAGTCGGCGCGATCTGCGCAAGAGGAACGACTCGCGATGACGAGACCGGTGGTCCGCACAGTCACAGCGGTCGGCGCCGCCGCCTCCCTCCTGCTCAGCGGGTGCGCCGTCCTGCAGGTCCGCACCGCTGAACGCGACTCGGGGCCGCTCGCCGTCGGCGTCCAGGAGGAGCCGGGCGAGCCGACGGAGGAGCCGACCGGACCCACGGTCCCCGAGGGCATGGAGATGAAGTCGCACAACCTCGGCGCGGAATGCCCGGTCAATGTCAGCTTCGCGATCGGACCCGACTGGTTCGACGGCAGCAGCAGCCCGGCGTTCATCGTCTACAGCCGGGGGACGTCGCTGAACGACAGCGACGCCATCATCATCTCGTGCAATGAGGCCTTCGACGACTCACCCAAGGCGGTCGTCGACGGGAAGAAGCAGTACCAGTTCTCCGAACAGGGGTCGACGGTCAACGCCGAGCGCACCGGCTCGATCGGCTCGGGCTACTTCTGGACGTACCAGGCGGTGCTCGGGGAGAACGAGATCTTCGCGATCAACCAGGAGCCGACCGTCATGTACGGCGCGACCCTGGGGTATCAGACGAACGGGCGCCTCGTGAACATCAGCGTCGAGATGCGCGCGCTGCAGACCGATGAGGCCGCCGCCGAGGACTTCAAGAAGATGCTGCCGACGCTCACCGTCGACGGCGAATCGGTGCCCTCACCGACCTTTAAATGAGCTGACGGCAGCGGCGACTGCACCGGGCGACTGCCGACGCCCGGCCTACCGGGCGGCTGCGACCGCACCGCGCGACCGCACCGGGCGACCGCCAGTGCCCGGTGCGGTCGCAGGGCACCTGCCGTCCTACCGGCGCGAGCTCTCGAGGCCTGTCGGCCACTTCGCGCCGTTGGCCCAGTAAGCGGAGATCTCCGAGAGGTCGCGGCCCTTCGTCTCCGGGGCGAAGCGGAAGACGAAGAGGAACGCGAGTACGGAGAGCGCACCGAAGACGAGGAAGACGCCCGCACCGCCGATGAGCTCGAGCAGCCCGGGGAAGAACTGGGCGACGATCGCATTGGCGACGAGGTCCGCGGTGAGCATGAGCGAGGCGCCGAGCGCCCGGTACTTCGCGGGGAAGGTCTCACCCGCGTAGACCCAGACGAGCGAGCCGAAGCCGAACGTGTAGCCCATCGTGAACGCGATGATGCCGATGACGCCGAAGACCGTGCCCCCGGTCGTGCTGCCCGCTTCGCCGCCGAGGCTGAAGGTGAGGACGAGGACGACGGTCGAGACGATCATCACCCCGATGCCGGTGAGCAGCACCGGCCGCCGCCCGAAGCGGTCGACGATGAACATCGAGACGATGACGGCGGCCAGCGCGAAGGTCTGGACGATCGCCGGCAGACCGAGCAGTGCGCCGTAGCCGCTGAAGCCCATCGACTCGAAGATCGAGGGCGCGTAGTAGATCGTCGCGTTGATGCCGGTGATCTGAATGAAGAAGCCGAGACCGATGACGAAGAGCGTGGCCTTGAGCAGGTGGCCGCGGAACATCTCGACGAGGCGGCCGCTCTCCTGGTTGAGCTCGGTGCGGATCTGCCCGAGATCCCGGTCGACGTCGCGGTCCGGATCGAGCGCACGGAGGGCATCGGCCGCCTCGGCGTCGCGTCCCTTGAGCATGAGCCAGTGCGGGGTCTCCCGGACCTTGAGCAGCAGGAGGAAGACGATCGCCGCGGGCACGGCGGCGAGCCCGAGCATGAGACGCCACGATTCGATGAGCGCGAGTCCCCAGCACACGAGGTAGCCGGCGATGATGCCGATGACGGTCGTCACCTGGTAGGCGACGAGGAGGCCGCCGCGGACGTTCGTCGGGGAGGACTCGGCGATGAAGACGGGGACGACGGCCAGGGCGATGCCGATCGCGACGCCGAGGAGGAGGCGGGCGAGGAGCAGGGACACGTAGCCGGGGGCGAAGCCGGAGATGACGGAGAAGACGATGTAGCCGGCGGCGATGAGGAACATCGACTTCTTGCGGCCGATCGCGTTCGACAGCGGGCCGCCGATGATCGCGCCGACGATCTGACCGATGACGACCGCGGTCGCGAGCCCGCCGAGCTCGGCGCTGCTCAGCCCCAGGTCGCCTTCGAGGAAGAGGAGGGCGCCGGCGATGTTGGAGATGTCGTACCCGTACGTGATGCCGAGCGCGACGGCTGCGAACGCGACGATCGTGACGAGCCGCGGTGCCCGCCCTAGGTCGGAGAGGAATGCCACGTGACTGCTCCTTTGCGAGAAATGAATCTAAGCAAACCGTACATGAATACTATCCCCATGGTGGGAAATATGCCATGATAATGATTGATTGAATCAAAAAACGATCAGGAGAATGAGCAATGGCCAGTGGTGGCGCGTTCATGGCGGAGGAGCTCCGCAGTCAGCCGGACATGTGGGAGACCACCCTGTCCCACCCCGTCGCCGAGGCGGCTGTCCCGGCCGACGGCGAGCGGATCGCCGTCATCGGGTGCGGATCGTCATGGTTCGGCTCGCAAGTCTATGCGAACCTCCGCGAAGCAGCGGGGCAGGGGGAGACCGATGCCTTCACGGCGAGCGAGTACCCCTTCGACCGCGCGTATGACCGCGTCGTCGCGATCTCCCGCTCGGGAACGACGACCGAGGTCATCGACACCCTCGCCCGCCTCGACGGGTCCGTGCCGGTGACCGCGATCGTCGGCGGTGCCGACACTCCGATCGCCGAGGCGGCCACCGACGTCATCGCGCTCGACTTCGCCGACGAGCGCTCCGTCGTCCAGACGCGCTTCGGCACCTCGACGATGGCCCTGCTGCGGGCGTGGGCGGGGGACGCCGCGGCGGTCGACCAGGCGATCGGCCAGGCGCGGACCGTCCTCGAGGGCATCTCCGCCGACTTCACCGAGGTCGACCCGGCGATCCTCGACGACGCCCTCATCGATGCCGAGCAGTTCAGCTTCCTCGGCATGGGCTGGACCTGGGGCGTGGCCAATGAGGCGGCGCTCAAGCTGCGCGAGTCCGCACAGGCGTGGACGGAGTCGTACTCCTCGATGGAGTACCGGCACGGGCCCATCGCGATCGCCGCCCCGGGTCGGGTGACCTGGCAGTTCGGTGAGGCCCCCGAGGGGCTCGCCGCGCAGGTCGAGGCCACGGGCGCCCGCTTCGTCGAGGCCGACCGGGATCCTCTGGCCGACCTCGTCCGCCTCCACGCGCTCGCGCTCATCAAGGCCCGCCGCCTCGGCGTCGACCCCGACCATCCGCGCTCGCTGACCCGCTCCGTCGTCCTCGACCGATGACGACGCGGGAGGAGATCCACCGGGTCGCTGCCGGCCAGAGCCTCGGCCCGGGTCCCGTCGCGCTCGCCGTCGACGTCGGAGGCACGGGGATGAAGGCGGTGCTCTTCGACTCCGCCGGCCGGTTCGTCGACGCGATCACCGCCCCGACCCCGGAGTGCACGGACACCGCCGCCGGTGAGGTCGTCGACGTCGTCGCGGACTTCCGTGACCGGTTCGCCGCCGATCATCCGGACCATCCGATCGCCGAGGCGGCCGTCGTCCTTCCCGGGATCGTCGACGAGGCGACGGGGACCGGAGTGTTCTCGGCGAACCTCGGATGGCGAGACGTCCCGTTCGCGGCGATCCTCACCGAGCGCCTCGGCGTGCCGGTGACCGTCTCCCACGATGTGCGCTCGGCCGGGCGCGCGGAGTTCGCCTTCGCCGAGGCGATGCCGGCCAACGCGGCGATGGTGACGATCGGCACGGGGATCGCCGCGGCGATCATGGTCGAGGGCACGCTCGTGTCCGCGGGCGGCTTCGCCGGCGAGGTCGGGTTCACCGAGGTCACCGTCGACATCGCCGACGGCGTGTTCCGCGGTCCCATCGAGCACATCTCCTCGGCCGCCTCGATCGCCAGGCGCTATACGGCGCGCAGCCGCCGCGAGGTCTCGGGCTCGCTCGGGGTGCTCGAGGCGATGCACGCTGGCGATCCGATCGCCGCTGCGGTGTTCGCCGAGGCGGTCGACGCCCTCGGAGCGATGTGCGCACAGCTCGTCGCGGTCGTCGCGCCCGAGGTCATCGTCTTCGGCGGCGGTCTCTCGAGCGCCGACGAGCTCCTCGACGGCGTCGACGCCGCGCTGCGCTCACGACTCGACTTCCACCGTCCCCCGCACATCCGGCGGGCCGGTCTCGGTCCGGTCGCCGGCCTCATCGGGGCGGGCCTGCTCACCCGAGGGCACGCATGACCGCGGGCAGCCCGTCGCAGGATGCAGCGCCGACGGTCGTCGTGCTCACGCTCAGTCCGGCGCTCGACTGCACGCTCACCGTCCCCCGGCTCGACCGGGGGCGCACGCATCGTGCGGGACCGGCCGCCGAGGTGCTCGGCGGCAAGGGCGTCAACGTCGCCCGCGTGCTCGCCGCCCTCGGAGTGCCGTCGGTCGCCTTCGGTCCCGTCGCCCGCGAGCACTGGCCGACCGCGGGCGACGCGGAGACGGTGCGGTGGGCGCTCACCGACACTCCGGCACCGCTGCGCCGCAGCATCGCCGTCATCGAGGACTCGGGGCGTGCGACGCTCATCAACGAGACCGCCCACCCGCATCCGGCGCACGTGTGGGCAACGCTGCGCTCCGGAGTCGAAGCCCGACTGCGCGAGCCGGGCCTGCGGGTCCTCGTCATCTCCGGGTCGACCCCGGACGACTGTCCCGCCGATCTCGTGCCCGGGCTCATCACCGCCGCGCACGCGGCCGGGATCACGGTCATCGTCGACACCTCGGCGACCGGCCTCCTCGCCGCCGCCGAGGCGGGCGCCGACTGGGTCAAACCCAACGACGAGGAGCTGCGCGAGCTCTTCGCCGACGACGCCGACACCGAGCGCGCGAAGTGCGCGGCGGCGTTCGAGCGGGCGTTCTCACCCGGCACGGCGCGTGCCGGTGCCCGCCTCAGCGACACGTCGATCGCCGTCGCCGCGGGCGGCGATCCCGTGCTCCGCGGCGCCGGTCGCCTCATCGCCGCCGGCGCCCGTCACGTCCTCGTCTCCCGCGGAGCCGACGGTATGGACCTCGTCGATGCGACCGGTCCGCGCCGCCGGGCACGGCTCGCCCGCACCCTGCACGGCAATCCGACCGGGGCCGGGGATGCGGCCGTCGCCGCGCTGGCCTGGACGCTCGCCGCCCGCGAGGCCGGGATCGAGGGGAGCGGCGGGGACGCCGGGGCGGGAGCCGACGCCGGGGACGACGTCGCGCGGGAGTCCGCGGGCGACCACCTCGGCGATGCGGAGATCGGCGTGCTGCTCACGCGCGCGGTCG